>CANPVK010000008.1 GCA_947581715.1 uncultured Bacilli bacterium | reverse complement strand
TTTGCACAAAAAAATGAATCTGTGGATAAAACAAATTCATTTTTTTCTTTTGTTCCTATTTTTTACCGGAACTCAAAGTTTTGTTTAATACCCAGAAATTTTCCGAGTTTCAATCAATCTGGTGCCGAATGACATAGTCGAAATGTCCTCTGACCCTTACCAAGGGCCTGTTTTACCGCTAAACTAAATCGGCTTGTTTTTTCTGATATCATTTTAATATAAAATATCCTATTCTGCAAGTCTTTTTCGTTAAAATTCCATGTCAAAACACCAATTTCCTCTTTTTCTCCTTCATATAATAAGATGAAAGGAGAAAAAACGATGTTAAATTGGAGTTTATTAGAAAATTTATTAATTATCGCAATCTCTTGTAGTAGTGTTACGGTGATTTTGATTCAGAAGACCAAAAAATTCTGTAAAAATAGTAATTGTATTATCCTTTATAGTATTTTTGTGAATCTGTTACTAGGTTTCTTCTTTTGTCAAACTTTTACCAAAATTGATTATATTCAAAGTATATGGGTGGGGTTATTCAGTTTTTTAGGAGCAGATACTATTTTTAAAAATTTAGAGGGAAAACTTTCTTCCTATTCTGATTTAATCGGAAAGGAAGAATCTTCTTCGGAACCGTTACCAGAAAAGAAAGAAGATATTGTAGGTGAAATTACTTATGAATAAAAACTATATGACATACCCTTTAAAAAATATGCGTATTACTTGTCGATATGATGAAGGAAGTCATAGAAAACACTGTATTAATGTAACCAATGGACTTGTGGATTACCCAATCGATGATGCTGGAATCGATACGGGGAGAGATCCTATTTATTGCCCTTGTGATGAAATGAGGGTAACCAATATTCAAGGAGTAGGAAATGGTTATACGAATACCATTTGGTTAGTATCTACTACCGATGTAGTAACTCCTACTTTTACTGGAATTGTTTATTTTGTTCTCACACATTCCAATGATGATGATTTAAAAAATAAAAAAGTAGGGGATATCTTTCATCGAGGCGATATTATCTGTTATGAAGGAACCGATGGAGCAACTGCCAATCATATCCACTTTGTTTGTGGGAAAGGATACTGTGATAATTGGAAGGAAAATTCCAACGGTGCTTGGGTTATGGTACCTGGAGAAGCAAAAAAACCAGAAGAAGTATTTTATATTGATAGAAGTTTTACGAAAGAATTATGGGGCGGTTCCCTTATTTGGCAAGATTTACCAAAGGAAGATAAGCAAATCGTTGGAACACCGGTTCATAGCGATCCATCCAAAGATCAAGTGGAAGTACTCATTGATCATTTAAATGCTAGAATGGATGCTACTACTAGTTCTAATAGTTATGGTTATGTGAAAAAAGGAATTTATGATATTTTAGCTTACAACCAAAAAGAGGATTATTTATGGGTAAAAATAGAAAATTTTTGGATCGCAACAAAAGATGGTTGGACCCAAGTAGTTAAAAAAGAAAGCATTCCTTGTGAAGAAGAAATTCAAAAATTAAAACAAGCATTACCACAATTAATTTTTACTTGTAATCAAAGTGGAAAATATCTCATTTATTTAGAAAAAGGGAAAAAACTTTATTTAAAATAATCAAAAACTAGAAAAATTTGATTTTCATTTCATTTTTTTCTAGTTTTATTTTATATCTTTCCAAAAATAAAAAAATATGTTATTCTAATATTAGAATAGAGGGGATGTTATGAAGAAACAAAAAGTAGGGTTAACTCCTACCAATTGGATTTTGTCTATTTTAGGAATTCTTATTTTGTCCTGTTTTGTGGTGTTACCACCTGTTTTTCGTGTCTTTTTCAAAGAAGAAGAATTAGTTAATGAGGATGTTATTGGTGTTATGACTTGTCATAAAGAACAAATTGAGAATCCAGATACAATCGATGATGAAATTCTTTCTTTTAGCTATGTGAATCGAAAATTAACTAATTATCAAAAAGTTACTACGCGTACTTATATTGATCCCATGATATATCAAGCAATGAAACCAACTTATGGACAATATACAACTTCTTTTAATATGATTACAGGATATCAATATAGTATTCACTTAGATGATGATGATTCTTCTGTACAAATTACAGAGCGTTATGATTTATCTGTCTTTCGTCCAACTACTATTACTGTTCCAGGAGAAGAAAATCCAACTGCTATTACATCTACTTATCAGCTCCATGATGATATCGATGGTTGGAAGGAGTATTTGGTTACTTATGGTTATGTTTGTAATGAGTTAGATTCTTAAACAGAAAAAGAAGAAAGAAAAAGAAAACAAAATTACTCCATAAATAAGTAGAAGAAGAAATCGAAAGAATACTACTAGTTAAAAAGAAAATAAGACCGATTAGAACATCAATGATATGTTCTTTTTTTCTTTTGGTAGTAAGTAAAAGGATTTCTTTTAATAAGTAAGTTCCTAATACTAAAAAGAAGAAACTATTTAATAAATTTTGAAATGCTAAGATGGTTTCCACACGTTCTAATAAGTTTAAAAAAGATATTTTTTTATATAAAACCATATCAGGAAATTCATAAATATTTGCTAATCGGATTCCTAAAGTAGAAATGATAAAGAGTAGTTGTGTAAAGGTGAGAAGAATGGAAACTAGAAGTAAAATGTATGGAAGTTTTTTCTTTTTTTTCTCTTTGATAATTTGATTGTTAGCAATTTCTAATAATAAGAATAAAGGAATAATACTACCGAAAAAGTAAGTAAAAGTTGTTTCTATGTGATTTGTTGTAGAAGAAGTGAAAAATGGTTTTAAACTGGTTATATCAAGGGAAGAAATGACTCCTATCATTCCAATCAAAAATAAAAATAAATAAAAGTAAAAGAGAATTTCACTTAATTTTCCAATGGTTGGAATTCCTTTGGAAGCAGTATATAAAATGGTGATGATCAAAGTAGCTGTAATAACAACGATTGGAATATCTTTTAACACAAAATAATGAATAAAAGAAGATAGTGTATGGAAAGTATAAATCATACAAAAACCAATTATGAGAAAGAAAAATAGAAGAAAGAGAATTCTTTTTCCTTTTGTAAAATGATGATTCATGTAACTTAATAAAGATTCTTTGGTTTTTCTTTGGAAATAAAAAAGAAAAGAACAGAAAATAAGAATCAAAACTCCTCCCAATAAAACATCGATTAAACAATCTACATTTCGATTGACTAGAAAAGTATGATAACCAACATTCATCAAAAAAGAATTTAATAAAAAGAAAAGAAGCGTGGAGTATTGAAAAGAAGTAATTGTGTCTTGTTTCATTTTAAAAATCTCCTGTTAAATAATTTTTATTTTCTCTTACTTCAAACGTAAAAGTAAAATGGAGCTGCTCTAATAAATTATTTTGTTTCTGATAATAAGAATAATCATTTTGTCTTACCTTTTCTGTTAACTTTAAAATATCATACTCTTGTTTTTGGTAACGAACTAAAAAATCCTGAAGCTGTTGTTTGGTATTGGAAATCCAATCTTGGTTTGGATTAAGAGTCGTTAAAAAGTGGAAGTTAATTTTATTTTTTTGGGTTGTAATGATGGTTTGATTTTCCAAGATATTAGCGTTGTTTAGATAGGCTTTCGTTACTTTATTGAGTAAAAAATTGAATAATAGACTATCTTCTAGATTCAGATTTTCTTTTACTTGGTAGTTTTCAATTAAGGTATAACCTTTTAGTGAAAGTTGATTTTCTTGATACGAAATACTAGGAAGATAAGTGTTTCGATCAATTAATAGTTCTTTCATCATGGTTTCAAATTCTTTTTCCATTGTAGTTGAAGTTTCTTGTTGGTTGGTTTGAATTAGTTGATTGACTTCTTTGCTGGGAATATTTGCTTCCATCCAATCTTGTAAAGAAGTGGTTAGGAAGACCACATGAAAGTTATGGCGATATTCATTATTGGCTAAAAGAGAATGTATGATTTCTGAAAATTTTTGATTGATGGCATCTTCTGTTAAAAGTAATAAATCCATATGTGATAGGTATAATCTTTTGCTACTTTTGGTATAAAGTGTATAAAATGCTTTCTCTAGGGATTCTCCTTCTCCAAAATAAGTGATGATTTTCTTTTCTACTTCTTGTTCTTCTAACTCTCCTTGAATTACTTGTACATATAATTGATATTTTCCTTCTTGATAATCAATTCCTAAGGTACTCACAATGCTTAAATCATCCAGTTCTGTATATGAAACACATCCTGCTGTCAAAAAGCAAATCAACAATAAAATTCCTATTTTTTTCATCTTAACAAACATTCCTTTCACTTTGTTCAAGGCACACATAGTCATGAAAATATTTATTTTCATGACTATCGACCTCTTATTCTATTTTTTTTGGTAAGGAGTGGATTTCTTTTTTTAATTTTATTTCCTTCATTGATTTTTAAAATAGCATCTTTTTGTTCTGAGAAAATGAAAGGAGAAAAAGGGGCTAAATAAGGTTTTTCAAAAGAAGTGATACTAGCTAACTTTGTCATGAGTAATAAAAATCCTAAAAAGATTCCATAGATTCCTAAGGAAGCTGCTAAAATCATGAAAAAGATTCTCCAAAATCGAATTGCAGAGGTCAGTTCAATCGAAGTAAAAGCAAGTCCAGAAATCGCACTAATTGCTACTACGATAATCATAATGGGAGAAATAATTCCTGCTTGCACAGCAGCATCTCCTAAAACTAAACCTCCTAGGATCGAAACAGCAGTTCCCATGGTAGATGCCATTCTCATATCACTTTCTCGTAATATTTCAAAAGAAATGGTCATAATCAGAGCTTCTACCAGAGCAGGAAATGGAACGTTTTGTCTTTGGGCTAAAAAGTCTAATAATAAATCCGTCGTAATAGAATCATGATTATGAGTGGTAATGGCAATATAGTAGGCAGGAATAAAAATAGAAATAAAGAAAGCAAGAAGACGGACTATCCGAATAAAAGAAATACTAATAGCTTTTTGATAGTAATCATCAGGAGTATGTAATAAATCGACAAAAAAACAAGGACAAATTAAGACATAAGGACTATTATCCACTATAATACAACATTTTCCCTCTAATAATGCCATACTGACTAAATCTGGTCTTTCTGTTGTAATGATAGTGGGAAATACACTATTTTTTTCTACTAAGTATTTTTTTAAATAACCACTATCTAAGATTCCATCAATGTCTATTTTTTGTAATTTCTCGGTAATTTGTGTGACTAATTCATCTTCTGCTATATTGTTTAAGTAGCAGACTCCTACTTTGGTTTTCGTTTCTTTTCCAATGGTAAAATCTTGTAACCATAAATGTTCACTTTTAATTCTTCTACGAATCAATCCAAAATTTTTATTAAAGTTTTCTGTAAAGCTATCCTTTGGACCACGGATAGAAAGTTCACTATCTACTGTATTAATGCCACGATCTAATTGGGCTCTTGTTTCTAAAGCAAATATTTGATTATCATTGATATAGATGATGGTATAACCATTCCATAGTTTTAGAAGAAGTTGTTGAAAGTTTTCAATTTTTACCCGACTATGACCTGGTATATTATTATATAGATAAGAATATAAATCTTTTCCCATACTTAAATTTTCTTCTACAATAAAACTAATTTCTTTTAAGATAACTCGACTAATGTCTTCTCCATTTGCTAATACTTCAGAATAGATTAGATAAATGGTTTGTTGCTGAATCACAATATCTTTATAAATAATATCACTTACAGAATTAGTTTCTTTTTTTAGTCGTTCTATCATCGTTATCCTCCGTTATTTTTAGTATGAAAGTATTTTTCTAAAACATACTTTTCTTTTGGAAAAAAATAGAAATAATTTTTGACTAAATGATGAGAATACGATATGATTATAATAGTGGTGATAATATGAAGAGGAAAGGTTTTACTTTAGTGGAATTATTAGCGGTAATTGTTATTTTAGGTATTTTACTTGCTATTGCTTATCAAGCTTACCATCGTTTTACGCAAAAGAGTAGTGAAAAATCATTTGCTTTGGCAGAAAATACTTTAAAAACAGATGCAAAAGATGCATATGCGGATTGTTTAAGTGGTAGTACTAATGATTTTTGTAAGAGACATCAATCTTTTGGATATCAAGATGAAACTATTTATTTGTATGAATTAATTGATGATGGATATGGAGAACCAATTAAAAATCCTTATGATACCAATTCTGTGTGTGATATTAATAAGTCTTATGTTATTGCTAAAGTTCAAAGTTCTACTTCTATGAATAAAATTGTTAATTATACGGTTTGTTTAGTTTGTGGAGAGCAAAAAAGTAGTACTTGTACGGATTAAAATGTTTGCAAACCTCTGTTTACGAAATGAAAACTATTGACTCACTGGGAGGGGTATGATAAACTATGAATAGTAGAATAGGGATGATCGATTTTGAAAAAAGGAAAAAAAGTATTCAAAAAACCTCAAGTTTATATGATAGCAGGATTTCTTTTGATTACTTTAGCGATTGTTCTGATTCCTAGTTCTTTTTCTTTAGAAACGGAAGTTAGAAGTGTAACGATTACCTCCAAAGAATTAAGTTATGAACAAAAAGAACCAGGAAGTTGGAAAGTAGAAAAGAGTGCAGAATGGACCAGTAAAGGAAAAGCCAGGATTACTTTTGATGTAGATACTGTTTTAAAGACATCTAGTCTTAATAAAGATGTCATTTTAGTATTAGATGTATCTGGAAGTATGGCAGGAGAGAAACTAGATAGAGTAAAACATGACTCTAAAGAATTAGTGAATAGTTTATTATCAGATTCTAATAATCGAGTAGCTTTAATTACTTTTGAAACGGAATCTACTTTAGTTAGTAAACTAACAAATGAGAAAGAAACGATTTTAAATCAAATAGATGCCATAACAGAATTAGGAACAACCAATTATTATCAAGCTTTAATCAATGTAGATGAAATTTTAAAAGATTATCAAAAAGAAGAAAATAGAGAATGCATCGTTTTATTCTTAACAGATGGATATCCGAATGAAGATATACCAAATCAAATTGCTGAGTATTCTTATTTAAAGAAACAATATTCTTATTTAACAATCAATGGCATTCAATATGAGATGGGAAAAAGTATTTTAGAACCAATCCAGGAAATTAGTGATCATCAATTTATAGCAGATATGGAGAGTTTAAATAACGTACTGTTTCAGGCATCAATTTTACCGATAACTTATTCTAATTTTACGATTGCCGATTATCTTAATGCTAATTATTTTGAGATAGAAAGTATAGAAGATATTCAAGTAAGTCAAGGAGAAGTAAGTTTGATAGAAGAAAATGGAGTACCGAAAGTAACTTGGAATATTCCATATTTCAAATCAGGTTCTAGTGCCCAAATGACAATTGATGTGAAATTAAAAGAAGAATATTTAGAAAAAAGTGGCTATTATCCAACGAATCAAAAAGAAGAAATAGAATCAGAAATAGAAGAAGTCGAAGAAAGAGTAGAAAGTAAAGAAACACCAATTTTAAAGACCCCTAATGAAATAGTTTATGAAAGTAATGCACCAGAAGGATGTCAGGTAAAAAATGTACCAGCAAACGAAAGAAAGTGGGCAAAAGAAATTGTAGAAATATCAGAAGAAGAACCAAGTTGTGAAGGGTATCAATTTAGAGGCTGGAATATCATTACAGAAGGTGTGAAGAGAGTGAATGATGATTACTTTGAAATGCCCGGAAAAGATGTTGTGTTAAGAGCAGAATGGGGAAAAGTAGGACTTAGTAAAACAATGGATGGGGAAGTATATGTAGCCCCTCCACCAGTGATGCAAAAGGTAGGAACGCCTAGTTATACAGATAAATTATGGAAATATAAGAGTGAGATTACAAAAATTATTTTTCAAAATACTATCAATCCAATAGGAACAGAAAGTTGGGATATTTCAGCAGCAAATAATGGAACCGTAATGGCCTATTATGATAAAGAAAATACCACAGTTTATATTCAAGCCAATGGAAATATTATAGCGAATGAAGATAGTTTTTATTTATTTTATGATTTTAGTAATCTAAAAGAAATAGAAGGATTAGATTTATTAGATACTTCTCAAGTAATCAACATGAGTTATATGTTTGATAAGTGTAGTCAATTAACCAATTTAGATTTAAATAATTGGGATACCTCCAGTGTAAAGTATATGAGTTATATGTTTGATAAGTGTAGTCAATTAGCAAATTTAGATTTAAGTGGCTGGGATACCTCTAGTGTAATGAATATGAATAATATGTTTCAAGATTGCAGCCACTTAACCAGTGTAGGAGATTTAAGCGAATGGAATACTTCCAGTGTAAAGTATATGAATGCAATGTTTCAAAGCTGTAGTAATTTAACTGATTTAGATTTTATTAAAGATTGGGATACCTCTAGTGTAATGAATATGCAATCTATGTTTTCAGGTTGTAGCCAATTAACCAGTTTAGATTCTATAAAAGATTGGGAAACCTCTAGTGTAACGGATATGGGTTCTATGTTTTCAGGTTGTAGTAACTTAACCACTTTAGATTTAAGTGGCTGGGATACCTTTAGTGTAACGTATATGGTTTCTATGTTTTCTAATTGTAGTCAATTAACTGATTTAGATTTAAGTGGCTGGGATACTTCCAGTGTAAATAATATGAGTAATATGTTTTATAACTGCAGTCAATTAACCAATTTAGATTCTATTAAGGAATGGGATACCTCCAGTGTAACGTATATGTATCAAATGTTTTTAGGTTGTAGTCAATTAACTGATTTAGATTTAAGTAGTTGGGATACCTCGAGTGTAACGTATATGGATTCTATGTTTTATAACTGTAAGAATCTAACTACTACTATCAATATTGCAATATTACCATCTAAGATAAATGATTATAGTTCTATGTTTTATTCTGCAGCAACAGCTGATGGTGCTCAAATCACAGTCAATTATACTATTGAAAATGAATCCTTAGTAGATCAAATGATAGAAACAAAATCAGATGGTAGTCATGTAGACAAAGGAACTCCAATTAATTCTCATACAGTAATAGTAAATGGTAATGAAGATATAGTGGCAAGTACTAAAGCAAGTCAATATTATCCAAATGTTAGAGTTACTTTAACTTCTGTTTCTGGTAGAAAGATTGTTTCCTTTATGATGAATGATCAAACAATTACTGGAAATACCTTTAAGATGCCAGATAGTGATGTCACAATTACTAATGTAGTTTATGCGGAGTAATCAATATCTTAGAAAGGAGTAAATAATATGAATCGAAAAAAAATTGTTGGATTGATGGGATTAGGAAGTTTGTTGGTGATTATTGGAATTCTTTTCCTAGTTCCTTTTTCTAAGGCAGAATTATTAAAAAATGATGTTAGGGTGGCTGAAAATAGTAATTTAACTTATTACCTTAATATCTATTATGATGGAAAAGATCAAAGTCTTGTTTCTTCTAGTGATACTTTAACAGCTTCTGTTTATAGTGATACGATTTATGTAGAAGATAAACTACCAGAAGGATTAACGTTCAAACAATTTGTTAATTCAACCGATGGAACGATTGGAGCAGTTAAAAGAAGTGATTTGACAACTAGTTGTTCTGGACAAGTAGTAAATGGATATAGTGGATTGAGTTATAATCAAGAAACAAATACCGTATCTTTTCAAATTAAAGGATTACAGGCAGGATGTCAAGTAACCGTAGGAATTACGGTACAAACACCAAGTCTAGGAGATGAAACAAGAAAAGATTTTTATAATACTGCATTTGGAAGAGAAGGATCATCTGCTACTAGTTCTAATACCGTTCATGTTTATATGGGAAATGATGATGAAACCTTATATTCTGTGAAATATGAATATACCGGAGTAATTCCTGAGAATGCACCAGAATTACCAGATACATTATCCTATGCAAAAGATACAGTAGTAGGAGTTATGAATGATGTAGTAGTAGCTGGTTATACGTTTCATGGCTGGGAAAGTGAGCAAGTAGAAGTAAATGCAGAAAGTGGAACTTTTTCAATGCCAGAGAAAGAAGTAGTTTTTCGTGGAAGTTTTACTAAGAATCCAGAATATACGGTTAGTTATGAAATTGATGGAGAAAAACCAGATGATTATTTACCACCAAAAACAAAATCTTATGGGGTAGGAGAAGAAGTAACGTTAGATAACCTAAAAGAAGGAGATATTTATTCTGGATATCGCTTCTTGGGATGGGAAAAGAATGAAGAAAAAGTAACAGAAGATACTTTCGTAATGGGAGATGAAAATGTAACTTTTGTAGGAAAATTTGAAAGAATTGATTATGAAGTAAGTTATCAATTTCAAGGAAGTACTATTCCAGATGGTTCTGAAGGTTTGTTACCAAAGACAAATAGCTATTATCCTGGGGATCAAGTAACAGTAGCAGAATATCCAGAGATAGAAGGATATCGCTTCTTAGGATGGTATAGTGAAAAAGAATTTACGATGCCAGAAGAAGATGTAGTAATCTATGGTGAGTGGATGAAAATAGAAGGAACTTTTTCTCCAACCATTGAAAAAAGAATTACGAATCCAAAAGCATCTTATCATGAAGGAGAAAAAGTCAATTTTGAAATCATAGTAACCAATCCAGCAGATTTTGAAATTCAAGATATTAGAATCGAAGAAAGAAATGAAAAATCTACTTTTTTAGCTGGAGTAGGGTATACGGTATTAAATAGTCAACAAGTAAAAATAGAGAAATTAGGAAGTCAACAAAGTATTACGATTTTAGCGGAATATGAAGTGGGAAAAGATAAATTAGTAACCATTACAAATACCGTAGAATTAACAGGAGCTTTAGCAGAAAATAATTATTATTTAGATACTAGTAAAAAATATGAATCAAGAGTTTCTTTTGAAGTATCAAATATCTATTTACAGATAGAGAAAGTAAATGAAAGTGGAGAATTATTAGAAGGTGCTAACTTTGGAATTTATGAAGATGCAGCATGTAATCATTTAATACAAGAAGGACTTCGTTTTGGTTCTTTAGAAAGAAATCAAACCTATTATTTAAAAGAAATACAAGCACCAGAAGGATATCAAATCAATTCTCAAGTATTCGAGGTAAGAGTACAAGAAAATGGAGAAATAGAAATTCCTGGATATGAAGTAGACAATAACCAAGAAGAAGCCAAAGTATCGATGATTAATTACCGAGTAACCGTAGAAAGTCCAGAATCTCCAAATACGTTAGATAACGTTAAAAATTCTATGTTAGCGATTATCCTATCTTTAGGAGTGATAATAGCTGGTGGTATCTTATTTATCGTTTTAGGAAGAAAGAAAAAGAAATAAAATTCTTTCTTTTTTTTCAAAAATAATAGTATACTAGTATTATGTTTTAATAGTTGGTGAAAAAATGAAAAAGAAATATCAAATAGAAATAGAAAAACAAGATCATTTTGGAAGAGGTCTTGTTAGGATGAATCAAATTCCTACCTTTATAGAGAATGGAGTAGCAGGAGATATTTGTGAAATTGAAATTATCGATCAAAAGAAAAATTATCAGATTGCTAAAATAACGAAACTTTTGTTTCCATCCAATGATCGAGTAGAACCATCTTGTCCTTATTATGAGCAATGTGGTGGATGTCATTTAATGAATCGAAGTCAGAAAAAACAATGGAAAGAAAAAGAACAAAAAGTGAAGGAACTTTTAGAAAGAATCGCTGGAATCCAAGAAATTCCCCTTTCTCCCATTCTTTCTAAAAATCATTTCTTTTATCGTAATAAAGTAATTTTTCATGGTAAAGATAATCAATTAGGGTTTTATCAAGAAAAAACCAATCTTCTTGTTCCTATTGATTTTTGTATGATTGTGAAAAAAGAAATAAATGAAGTTTATCAGCAGATATTAGAATTCTTAAAAGCAAACCCTCATGATTCTATTCAAAAAGTAATGATTCGAACCAATTCTTTTCAAGATATTTTGGTAGCAATAGAAGGAAATTTAGAGCAGGACAAAATTCTTTCTTGTCTTGATTCTGTTTCTAGTATTTATATCAATCAAAAATTAATCAAAGGAACCGGTTATTTAATAGAAGATATTTTTGGCATGAAATTTCAAATTTATCCCACTTCTTTCTTTCAAGTAAATTATGAAATGATGTTAGAAATGTATCGACTTGTGATTCATTTTTATCAAAAGAAACAACATCAAACCGTATTAGATTTATATTGTGGAATTGGGACAATTGGTATGTTAATTTCTCCTTATGTCAGAAAAGTAATTGGGGTAGAACAAGAAAAATCTTCTATTCAATCAGCAAAAAAGAGTAAAACCAGAAATAAGATTCCCAATATTGAATTCTTACAAGGAAAAGTAGAAAATTATATTGATCAATTTCAAAAGATCGATTCTATTATTGTAGATCCTCCTAGAAATGGCTTGGATTCTTATACCATAAAAAATATTTTAAAAATACTTCCAGAAACAATTACCTATATTTCCTGTGATCCTAGTACTTTGGCAAGAGATTTAAAAATTTTGTCGATTCGCTATCATATTTTAAAAGTTCATCCATTGGATATGTTTCCAAATACTTATCATGTAGAATGTGTTGTTTTTTTAAAAAGACAGAAGATATTCGTATAAAAAATATTTTTCTAATATGAAAGATATTTTTTTATTTTTTTAGCAAATAATTTTGTTTCATTTGTATAAATTTTGTGAAAAAAATAAATAATATAAATAGTTTTCCATTAATACAATAAATTAGGTGGTAAAATGCAGCGATTTTTTTTCTTTTTAATAGGATTTGGTCTTATGGTAGTTGGTTTTACCTATATCATTACCTATATGAATTTAATGAGTATGGGATATAGTTTCCTTGAATATTTTAAATTTATTTTAGGTAGAATAGAGTGTTTGTTTTCTGTTATCGGATTATTTATTATTTCTATTATAATACTTACGAAGGGAAGAGAAGAGATTGATTTACATTTATGATATTTTATTAAATTTTTGTGACTGTGATATGTTATATGATTTTTATGAATGGGATTTGAATGATACGATTGAAAATATCAAAAGAATGAAATTAATTCATGTAGAAAAAGAGATATTTGAACAATTACTATCCTATGATGGTAGGATAGATTCTGATTTTTTATTAAAAATTTATCGAACTTGTGAAATTTATACTAGCAAAAAAGTGAAAGTTATAGATTACTGTTGTTTGTTTTCTGATGGTAATAGAGCTTTGGCCATTGAATTTAATGAAAAGGGAAAACCTATTTTTAAAAGTAAATTATTAATTGATGAAGAAGAAGAGGTTGCTTTGCTTGCTAGTAATCTAGAAAAATATTCTTTTACTTATGAAATAGGAGAAAAGATATTGGAATCTCGTTTTTTTACGAGAACAGAGATGATTATTAGAAAATATTTGATGAAAGAAATTGAAGCCTGCAAGGATCAAAAAGATGAAGGAAAACTTCGTTATTTATATGAAGAATATTTTGAAAAGGAAGGAAATTCTTTTTCTATGATGAAAGAGGATTTATTAAATAGTTTAAAAAAAGATGTTGATACCAGACATCAAGAAATTTATCAATTATTACAGTTATCCAATCAAAAAAAACAGGTATGAAATAAAAAGATTCTATCTTTCTTCGATAGAATCTTTTTCATAATCAATCATCATACTTTTTTTCACTTGCTGTATGGTTTCCGTACTACGTTTTTTCGCTTCTTTGGTACCTTCTTCTAAGATTTTTTGTACTTCTTCTAGATGATTTTCATAATAATTTCTTTTTTCTCGAATTGGTGCTAGAAATTCTTCCATTCTGGCAATTAATTCCTTTTTACAAGCGACACAGCCTCTTGTTCCATTTTTACATTCTTGACAAACAGTTTTTAAATTTGGATTTTGAATTAATTGATGATAATAGTAAACCATACAAATTTCCGGATTTGCCGGATCATCTTTTTTGATTTTTTGAGGATCGGTAATGGCATTCATAATTTTTTGAGAAACGATTTCACTAGAATCATTTAAGTAAAGGGCATTTCCTAAACTTTTTCCCATTTTTTCTTGTCCATCTAAACCTTTAATACGTGGGGTTTTACTTAATAAATATTCTGGTTCTTTTAAAGTTTCTCCATAAATTGCATTAAATTTACGCACGATTTCTCGACATTGTTCAATTAATGGTAATTGGTCATCTCCCACTGGAATTAATTCCCCTCTTAAAGCTGTAATATCGGCTGCTTGACTAACGGGATAACCAACAAAACCATAAGTTACACTTTCTCCTTCATTTCCAAATAAGGCTTTCTTTTGCGCAATTTCTGTTTTTACGGTAGGATTGCGGTAAAGTCTAGCCATGGTTACCAAATTAGAATAGAAAACCGTTAATTCGGCAATTTCTGAAATTTGAGATTGAATAAATAAATGAGCTTTTTGAGGATTTATTCCTACCGATAATAAGTCTATGGTTAATTCCATTACATTTTTACGTACTTTTTCTGGATGTTCAAAATTATCCGTTAATGCTTGCACATCTGCTATTTCAAAAAAACATTCATATTCTTCTTGTAGTTTTACCCAATTTTGAATGGCTCCAAATACATGTCCTAAATGTAAGTTTCCAGTAGGACGAATTCCAGAAAGAATTGTTTTTTTCATGCTATCACTTCCTTGTTTGTATTTTATCATAGAATTTCAAAAAATAGTAGTATCTGTTGATAATTATGTATAAAAAAGAAACTTTTGGAAAAATTAGAAATAGAGGAGGAAAAAATGAAAAAATTAAAAAATGCTTTATTGGTTAGTGCCATGATTTTATTTTTGGCAGGTTGTGGGAATATGATGAATACTCCTACGAAAAAAGTAGAAGAATTCTTAGGAAAATATCAAACGCAAGATAAAGAAGTATTAGATCAATTAGATGATGTAATCAAAGATGCTGGTACGATGGTGGATGATCAAAAGGATCAGTATCGAGATTTAATGAAAAAACAGTATCAGAATTTAAGTTACAAAATTAAAGATGATAAAGAAGATGGAGATAATGCTACTGTAGAAGTAGAAATTGAAGTTTATGATTATGGAAAAGCGATTCGTGATGCTGAAAGTTATTTAGTGACAAATCGTAGTGAATTTTTGGATGAAAATACTCAAATGGTAGATAGTAAAAAATTCTTAGATTATAAAATTGACAAGATGAAAGATGTCAAGGATAAAATAAAGTATACCATTAATTTTACACTTACCAAAGTAGATGATGAATGGAAACTAGATAATATTAGTGATGTAGATCGTCAAAAATTACACGGTCTTTACTATTAGGAAAACAAAGTACTTGTTTTCTTTTTTTTTCTAATATGTTATCATAAAACTATAAGTTACCATAAAAGAGGTGGTTTTGTGAAGCCAATCAAGGGAGCCAATCATGGAAAATGTTTTTATACTTGTGAAAGTGTCGTAGATAGTTATGAATATCAGAAAATGGCAAAATATTTTCCTAACCGTATGTATTGGGTATTTGTTTTCAGGGGATTCTTTTTAAATTTGATATTATCTGCTATCATTGCGATTTTTTCGCAAAGTTTGGTGAGTACGTTGATTTTCTTTATTATTTTTCAAATATATATGATGATTTTATATAAAGTAAGGCTAGAACATTTTGCAGAAAAGGTATTTCGTGCAAGAGAACAGCGTGGGGAGATAGAAAAGAATTTCCAATTTGAATTTTATGATGATTTTTTTATTAGAAGAGGGAAAAAAGAATCCATTACGATTTCTTATTCTGAAATTCATAGATGTGTTGAAAATGATACTAATTTTTATTTAGAATATTCTTCTAAAAATATGATTCTTATTCTTCAAAAAAATAGGTGTGATTTAGAATTAATCAACTTTATTCGAGAAAAGTGGAAAGATTTAGAAAATCATTTGGGAGATTCCTCTCATTACGAAAAGACTAAGAAATGCCATCATTCTGCATGGGCTAAAAATGGTATGCTATTATTATTTATTTTAACGCTTGCAAGTTTATGGGGAGCATTATATTCTTTTGCTTTACTGAATCAATCCACTGTGCAACATGGTTTTCATTTTGTTAAGAATACTTGGGTATTTTGGTGTTGGTTACCAATTCCTATTTTGTCTATTATTCTTGGATATAAGTATCAGAATGCTTTATTTTCTTGTAAGAAAAATATTGTTGGTGGATTTGTGATTGGTATTCTATTATTGATTTATGGTTCCTTTTGGATGTTTCCCATCTTTTCTCAAGATTATAGTAAAATAGAGGAATATCGAAATATTATTGATGCAGATCTTCCTCAGAACGGAGAACTTGAAATTCAAGATTGGGGGACTTATTTTGATGAAGATAAAACAGAATATACTATTATTCACGCTTATTATGAGAAAGAAGATGTTAGTAAGCTTGTAGATAGTATTGAAAATAGTAGTAATTGGATTTTGAGTACAAAAATAAAATCAGAATTAAAATTATTCATTCCATCACAATTTCGCTCTGATGAAGATGCTTATTATTCTATTTATAATAAAACGACTAATCAATATAATACTTTACCAGAAATATCTGGTAATTATGAAATTTATGCGATGAAATATGATCAATCGGATAAGCATTTAGAAATTCATAGATTTCAATATGCGTATAGATAAATAGTTATATAAAGGGAGGAATAAACAAATGATAGGAATTCAATTTCAAATCAAAAATGAGTATCATACATTTCTATCCCAAATATTAAAAAATGTAGAAACTGGAAATTGCATATGGAAAATTGTAGAAGATGAAGTAATTGATCATTTGGGTAATTCTCTATTTCATAAGGATACTTATTCTGATATAGAATTTCAAAATATGATAGAGAGGAGTTCCTATTATGTCATATTTTTAAATTTACAGCTATATGATCAAAATGCTAAAATTCATCCAATTCAAAATTATGATGATTTTATTCATAGTGATTGTAAGCTCATTTTATTGATAACTGATAATGTATTTGTAGATATCTATGCTAAAGAGAAACAAATATTAGAAGTTATTTATGAAAATGCTATCCATCATCAATTTGAAGAAATTCGTTATATTTATGATATGAATCAGGTGCGAAAAAGACTATCTGCATATTCTGACTAAAAGTGTTTATTTCTATTGAAATCGTTAAAAAGAGCAGGAACTTACCAATTTATAAGTTCTTTTTTTCCATCCAATGATGTATTTTTTTCAATTTTTGGAACTTTTTTTCCAAAATATGGGATGATTATATTGTAGGTGATGATATGGCTAGTCAATTAAACCTCTCTCAATTTGATGACATCTATGAAAAAACATATGCTGATATTCTGAAATATGTTATCATGAAATGTCATAATATCGATGATACCAAAGATATTATGCAGGAAACATATTTAGAATTATGGAATCTTTTACAGAAAAAGAAATTATTCGATACCAATATCAAAAGTTATCTGATAGGAATTGCGAATCATAAAATCAAAAAGCATTATACGCTCTTACAAAAGATGAAAACAATCTCTCTATTTGAGAAGAATCATCAAGAAATCGAATGGATTGATACTTTGCCAGATAATTTCGATATCGAAGATATGATTGTTAAACAAGAGGATTGGGATCACATTTGGAGATATATCAAAAAGAAAAAGAATCAAGATATTCCCAAAGTATTCTATTTTTATTATGTATCTGAGTTTACCATCCAAGAGATTGCTACTTTATTTCAGGTGAAAGAATCTTATATTAAACATTTAATTTATCGAACTTTAAAAGAACTACAAGATCATTTTGGAAAGGAGGAAGGAAGATGACCAATCGTGAAAAATTGAAAACTGCGATAAAGGAAGATATCAATCCTCAAAAATACTATCATGAAATAGAAAAAAGAATCGATAAAAAAAGAAAATATTCTTTTTGGAAACTAGCTTTGGTACCAGTTCTTCTGATTTTTATCGTGAGTGGAGTATGGTTGTTAAAAGAAAATCCTCATCGGAACAATGCTGTGATATTACATATCAATGAATTATCTACGACTACAGAATTACCTAAATTCCAGTGGGATGAAAAAAAATTATTGGATCATTATTTCAATATTCCTTATCCTTATAAAATTGGTAATTCGATTGCGATTCCAGCAGATTTCAATCAAAATTATTACTATATTGCTTATCCGGAAGAAAAAAAAGATACGCAAAAAGAGGATTATTCGGTATTCTATTATTTGATGGTATCTACGAATGGGAAAGATCGCTTTATTTGGGTAGCATATTCACAAGATTGGAACCCTTTTGGAGAAGTTTTTTCCTCTGGTGAAGGAAAAAGTACTTTCCTTTATGGGGTGGAGTTAAAAATTTATCAGTTAGAAAATGATTATTTTGTTGTATTTGATGATCAACGTTATCATTTTGGGATTGAAACTTCTCATATTACAGAACAAGAATTATCGGAATTTTTAATATCGATATTGAAGTAAAAGGAGGAAACTATGAAAAATTTAAGAAAAAAAATTTCCTTGATATTAGGGGTGTGTATCATGATTATGATAGCTGGTTTTGGTGTTACTTTATTGGTTCGTGAAAATAAAATTTCTTTTTCTTCTTCCTCATTGGCTAGCGGGAATCCAATTTTAGAGAAGACTGTTTATTTAGATTCAGAAAAAACGATTGCAATTAAAATTCCGAATAGTTGGACATCTGAAATGATTTCAGATGTGATGGATGATGTGATTCATGAAATTCATCTATATCCCAATCCAGATCAGAAAGATGTTTATATGAGTCTTCAAAAAACCAAGAATCCTCTTGGTGTATGTGGTACTTTTTTAACAACAGAAAAATTACAGTTAGACAATGGAGAAGAAGCAACGGTTGGATATTATGATGGTAGAACGAATTGGGAATTTATTGATATTTCTAGTGAAAATTTATTTTCTTGGAATTTTGGATTGACAGAGGAACAATCTAAAACTGGGATGGAGATTATGCAATCAATATCCTATGAAAGATAAGAAAAATCTATTTGAGCAAATCTCATATATGGATTTGCTTTATTTTTGGAAAAAAGTTATAATACAGTTAATTAACATAGAATAAAGTGATTCAGATGATACAGTTTGTTAGGAAGTATATGAATAGTTTTTATAAGAGAAAGGAGTAAATATTTTGAAAAAGATTGTTGTGATTGAATTTATCATTTGCTTACTATGTTTTTTGAGTAATTGGTATCAAGAATATCTGATTCATTATTTTACTATATTTGGATTTATGATAGTTAAATTGATATTGTGTATTTTCTTAATCATATTTTTTATTTTTATCATTAGTAATTTCAAACGGTATACAGATGATAAGAGGAAAATAATTGCCATATTATTATTGGTTATATCTACACTATTTCTTTTTTTAAATTTTCAATTTTTGAAAACAAAATTAGAATTCAATTGGTATCAAGAAAAAAGAAGTATTATTATAGAAAAAATTAAAAATAATGAATTCCCATATTACTATGATAGAAATATAAAACTACCGATATATAAGTATGTTTCTTCAGATGGTGAAGTTTTTGTTTATCAAAATGATGAAGAACAAGTAATTGGTTTTTGGATCTCTAGGGGTGTTTTAAGTGATTCCACAGAACTCATTTATTCATCAAAAGATGAAAGTCTTATATATAAGAACCACACAGGACATCCTATTACGAAAGTGATACCATTAGCAAAGCATTGGTATTATGTAGAAAGTCGTTATTGATTATGACATAGATGGATGAATCTATAATAAAATGGGGTAAGATAGGATGAAAAAAATAAAAGATAAAGCTATGAAGCAAGCAAATTATGATATGTTTATTAAACCGATTATACAAGGTATTGTAGGAGTAATCATCTTTTTTATTGTATTTTTATTCGTTGAACTTTTTTTATCCAAATCCCCAAGAATTGTGCTTTTGATTAATCATGGAATATATTTGCCAAAACCAGAGACAGTGACCACTATTTATCATTACACTTTTAGAGAAGGAGAAGATTTTGATATATGGACATATAGTGAAAAAAATTTTTATAAATTGATTTCTAAAAAATATTTTTATAAAATTGATGAAAATAATATAGAAACGGTTAGGAAAATAATATTAGATTATTATGATGATTTAGATGAAAAAGAAAAATCATTATTTGATCAAAATGTAGATATTAATGGATTAATGAATATCAATAATTATTATTTTTATAAGCTATCAAAAGATGATCATCAAATTTTTGCCATCGTTATTGCAGATTATTCCACTAAAAATGTTTATATGTTTAATCATGTTCGCTAGAAAAATCCAAAAATTAAAAATGAATGGGGTGAAAACATGGGTATAATAAAAAGAATTTTTAAAAATTGGAATAGAGGAAAAGTTAAAATAACAAAATTCAAATGGAAAAATACAATTTCTTTAGATATAGATCTTTACAGAATAAAGGTTGATTCTAATAAAATCATAAAAATTTTAGATTTATTTCCCTTTCAGACTTATGCAGTATTGATTGATTCTATCGACCGAACAAATAAACTTTTTCAACTTCTTGATCAAAAGGATATCAAATATTTTATGGATGAAAGAGATCAGAAGAAATTATTTGTTAATTGTGCTGTTATTTTTTCAAAAGAAGATGTTGCAGTTTTAAAACATATCACTTCTTTAGACTTGGATTTATATTTTATGAATGTGATTGATCCTGATCATTTAGATTTTTACTTTACCAATACCAATTTCAACAATATTTCTAGCAAATTATTGAAAGATGGAAAAATAGATGATACTGTTGTTGATTTTTGGCTTTATGAGGGTGTAATTAATATCAATATAAAAAAAGAAATTTATACGGTAGAATTAATCGATCAATTAAAAAAAATTTTAACTTCATAAGGGGAGAACAATAATGCAGTGTAATATTAAAAAAATAGGAAAAATACTAATGAAATTACTATATTATTTATCCATATTAGGTTATTATTTTTTCTATCCTTATTTTGATATCATAAGTGAACATCACTCCAATTTTTTCTTTATCATATTTGTAATTTTTCCATTCTTTTTGTGTTTTTTACCACTTATTTTCAATCGAATATTTTCTATTAAAAAATTTAGAGCATATGGGTATAGTTTTTTGATGATTATCATCTTTTGGATAATCGCTTTCTTAGTGGGATATTCTTATCATCATTATTTTGAAATTTTTACTTATGAAAAATGGAATAATAGTAAATATTGTGATATGAGATATCATGTGGTAGATTCTTTAGAAGAAAAATACTCTTTTATCGGAATGAGTAAAAAAGAAGTTTATTCTATTTTAGGAAATGTAAAGAAACAGGTATGTACTTATGATTATGAAGATACGAATCGAATTTGTTATGCTACCTATGAGGCAATCATGAGGAATGATTTTTATTGTTTCTATTTGAATGAAGATGGGATTGTTACAAAAACAGATTATCAAAGTGTTAGATAAGATTATTATTTTTATAAATTGATATTGGATAAATAAAAGAGAGATGTGCTAAACAACATCTTTTTTTCATATACTTTTTTAGGTGAGATTATGAAAAAAATCATTCTGTTCTTTTTTTTATTCGTAACATTATTTTTTCCTAGTTCTACTTTGGCTCTTTCCTTAAGTTGTAGAAGTTGTGTGTTAATGGATAGTGATAGTGGACGTGTTTTATATCAAAAAGATTCCAATACTCCAAGACTCATTGCTTCGATTACCAAAATTATGACTGCTATTTTAGCCATTGAATCTGGTAGATTAGAAGAAACGGTAACAGTAGGGGAAGAGGTATTAACCATGTATGGATCGAACATCTATATTGAATTAGGTGAAAAAATGAAACTTTTAGATATGGTTTATGGATTAATGCTAAGGAGTGGAAATGATGCTGCGATTGTGATTGCTACTTTTATTGGTGGAACGGAAGAAAAGTTTGTTGAGATGATGAATCAAAAGGCAAAAGAAATTGGGATGAAAAATACTATTTTTCAGAATTCTCATGGTTTAGATGAAGTCACTCAAAATAAATCTACTGCCTATGATATGGCATTATTATCTAGTTATGCTTCTCATAATGAAACCTATATGAAAATAGTAGGAACTAAGAAATATAGTGTGCAAAGTGATAAAAAGAGTTATTTATGGAATAATCGAAATAAATTATTAACCAGTTATCCTTATGCTACGGGAGGAAAAACTGGCTATACTCCTAGTGCTGGAAGAACTTTAGTAACAAATGCGAGCCATAATGGGCTTCATTTAACGGCTGTTACTTTAAATGATGGAAATGAATATATTTCTCACAAAACCATGTATGATTATGGCTTTGAAAATTATCAAAATTATCTCATTTTAGATCAGAAAAAATTTAAAATCGATGAAGCTTATTATCCCGATAAAGTTTATATCAAAGAAAATTTTACTTATCCTTTAACAGAAACCGAAAAAGAGAATGTTCAAGTGTTAGTGAAGCTAACAAAACTAGAAAAATATAGAGATGGAGAAGAAGTAGGAATTGTGCAAGTCAAATTAAATGGGGAAGAAATCTTTCAAGAAAAAGTTTATGTCAAAGTAAAACCCAAAAAGAAAAATTTTTGGCAAAAAGTTTGGTCGTGGTTCTTTGATTAATAAAATTTGGGGAATTTTTATTGTTTTGGGAATTGGTTATTCCTTTCTTACCGGAAGAGTAGAAATCATCAATAACGAAATCATGGATAGTGGAAAGAATAGCCTAGATTTATTTTTCTCCATGTTTCCTTTTATGGTATTATGGAGTGGCATTATGAATGTTGCAAAAAAAGCTGGAATTTTGGATTTTTTAGCAAAACGAATGCGACCTCTTTTTCGTATTATTTTTCCAGAATTGGATGCTAATGACGAAGCACTCGGATATATTGCTTCTAATTTAACGATTAATATGTTGGGTATTCATAATGCCTCTACTCCTTTTGGCTTAAAAGCTATGAAGTGTTTGCAAGAGAAAAATCCCCATAAAAAAATTGCAACGAGAAGTATGATTACTTTTTTAGTATTAAATACGAGTGGGGTTACTTTGATAGCAACGGATATTTTAGCAGTTCGGAGAATGTATGGAAGTGCTAGTCCCACCGATTTAGTTTTCGTAACAATCCTAGCAACTATTGTCAATACCGTGTTCGCATTATTCATGGATCGTTTTTTATGGAAAGTGAGTAAAAAATATGAATCTAGCTAATCTTGGAAATTTTTTTCTTCCTTTGGTAGTCCTTTTGATATTTCTTACGGCAATTTACCAAAAAGTCAATATTTATGATGAATTTGTAGTAGGGGCAAAAGAAGGGATGAAGACGGCTTTTTCCATTTTTCCTTATTTAATTGGGATGATTTTTGGAATTAATATTTTACTAAAAAGTGAATTACTAACGCAAATTTTATCTTTTTTTCATCCTTTTTTTCAAGCCATTCATATTCCAGTGGAAATACTACCAATGGCTCTTGTTCGTCCCATTTCCGGAAATGCTAGTTTTGCGGTCATGATTGATATCATCAAAACATATGGGGTAGATTCTACTTTGGGAAGAATGGTGTCTGTTATGCAAGGAGCAACGGATACTACGATTTATGTGATTTCACTTTATTTTGGAAGTATTGGCATTCAAAATATTCGTTATGCATTAAAAGCAGGACTGTTTGCCGATTTAGTTACTCTTTTCATGAGTATTTTGTTGATCTCTATTTTTTTCTAAAAATTCCTATTAGATAATGCTTTTTTTCCGAATTTATGGTATAATCCAATCGTTTAAGGAGTGGAATTATGGAACGACTACAAAAAGTAATCGCCAATAGCGGATTATGTTCTAGGAGAAAAGCAGAGGATTTTATTCGTTCAGGAAGAGTTACCGTAGATGGAAAAGTGGTGACTGAATTAGGTACAAAAGTTTCTGAAAAAAATAAAATCGAAGTGGATCATGTAATATTAGAAAATTCTGAAAATGTTTATTTTTTATTAAATAAACCGAGAGGAGTAATCACTAGTACGCATGATGAAAAGAATCGAAAAACAGTAATAGATTTGATTCCTATAAAAAAAAGAATTTATCCCATTGGTAGGTTGGATTACGATACGACAGGAGCTCTTTTATTAACCAATGATGGAACTCTTGCCAATTTGTTAATGCATCCGAAAAGTGAAATTGATAAAGTATATCTTGCAAAAGTAAAAGGGATCATGAAAGCGGATGCTGTATACCAATTAAAAGAAGGCGTTATACTAGATGGAGTAAAAGTTTTGGCAAGCAAGGTAAAAATAAAGAAAGTAGATGCTAAAACAAATCATTCTTTTGTAGAGATTACAATTCATGAAGGGAAAAATCATCAGGTAAAAAGAATGTTAGAAAGTGTTGGATTTCCTGTTGAAAAATTAACCAGAATAAAGATTGCTTTTTTAAACATTCATCAATTAGCTTCTGGAGAATATCGTAAATTAAGTCATAAAGAAGTCAGTAAGTTATATCTTTTAGCAAATAAAAATAACAAGAAATAATCTTTTCTTGTTATTCTGTTAATTCAATGGCACCAGTTGGACAACTTTCAGAAGCATCTACTACATTTTCTTGATTGTCTTTTGTGATTTCTTGGATTTTTTCTCCGTTTTTTTCTAGTTCTTTTTCATCTGGATTTATCACTTCTGCTAATCCATCTTCACCAATTTGGAAAACTTTATCTGCTATTACAGTGCAAGCACCACAACCGATACAAGTATCTTTTTTCACTCTTGCTTTCACGATAATTCCTCCTTTTTTTCATTATAACAAAAACGATTATCATCTACAACGAAATAATGAAATATAAAATTATATATTTATCATTTTTATATGACAACGAGGAAGAAATTATTATTTATTTTAATTTCAAATAAAAATATTTCAATCAAAAAATAATTCTATGAATAGTTTTATTTGCTTTTTTAGAAATACTAGAGTATAATACCTATAGGAAATGAGGAGGGATCGTTATGGCAAAAGTAGGAAATAGACAAAATAAAACTTTAGTTTGTACTGTTTGTGGTAAAGAAGGATATCGAAAAAGTAAAAATGTAAAAAACACGACAGACCGTTTAGAACTTAATAAATATTGTTCTAATTGTAGAAAACATACAACACATAAAGAAAAGAAATAATAAATAGGAGAATGTTTTCTCCTATCTTTTCTAAAAAGGGAGGATTTATATGATTAATACAAACGATTTAAAAGTTGGTATGACAATCCAAATGGATGGAAATATTTTTAGTGTATTAGAAACAGGACATGTAAAGCCAGGAAAAGGTGCAGCATTTGTTACAGCAAAATTAAAAAATTTAAGAACTGGTGCTATTATTGAAGAAAGATTTAATGCCGGTACAAAAGTAGAGGCTGCTCGTATTGAAAAGAAAGATATGCAATATCTATACGAGATGAGTGGAATTTATTACTTTATGAATATGGAAACTTATGATCAAATTGAATTAAGTAAAGATACTTTAGGTGATGATGCAAAATATCTAAAAGAAAACTTAATGGTAAACATAACTTTTTATGAAGGAGAAGTTTTAGGGTTATCTCTTCCAGATAAAATAGAATATGTAATTACTCATTCTGAACCAGCTGTAAAAGGAAATACTTCTAGTGGAGCAATGAAAGATGCTGTTTTAGAAAACGGAATGACCATTAAAGTTCCATTGTTTATTGAAGAAGGGGAAACTATTTTAGTTACTACCAAAGATGGAAAATATGCATCTCGTGCTTAAGAAAAAATAAATCAACTTATAAAGAAGTATTCTAAATTTTTAGAATATTTCTTTTTTTTATTCATATTTTATAGTAAAAGGAGAATTCATATGATTAATAAACAAAGTTTGTGGTTTTTGACGTTATTCAGTTTAATTTTAGTATTAAGTGTTTACTATATCACAATGCCAAATGAATTATTATTAACCAATAATAACAGTTATTTTAATACACAAACAACGAATGGAGAAGTAGATGATACGCAAGTTACTATTGAGGAATCAGAATTATTAGTAACCATGAGGGTGAATTTAGAAGAAGAAAGAAGTGAAAAATTAGAAACATTACGTGCTACTTTGACTAGCGAAGAAACAACTAGTGAAGAAAAAAATAATGCTTATGAACAAATTAAATATATTACGAATTTAAAAGGACAAGAAGAATCTTTAGAAAATAAAATAAAAAAAGAATTTAATTTAGAATGTTTTATTGAAGTGGATAATAATGAAGTAAAAGTAGTAGCCATTAAAGATAGTCATGATAGCAAATTAGCAAATCAAATTATGAAATCTATTCAAAATGAATTTCCGAATAAAGTTTATATTACTGTAAAATTTGAAAAGTAGGTAAAATTACTATCTAACCTTTTCTTTTTCACATACAATACTATGAGTAATTATGTGTATAAAAGATTAGGAAGTGAAGATGTGAGTAACCGAATTTTAACAAAAAGAGAACATGAGGTTTTCTCTTTGCTAATTTTAAATCAATCTACAAAAGATATTGCTAAAAAATTGGGAATTAGTGAAAAAACAGTTAGAAATCATATTTCTAATGTCATTCAAAAATTAGATGTCAATGGAAGAGCAGTAGCTGTTGTAGAATTATTAAAGTTAGGAGAAATTAAACTATAAGAATAAATTTATATTTATTCTTTTTTCTTTTTCATTCTAAAAATAGATTCTCTTCATATATTTAATTAGGTAAGGTGATATGATGTTAAAGAGAAAAGCATTAAGAAAAATAATTATTACGACATTTTCTTTTTTAACAGTTTTAGTAATTTGTATTATTCCTGATCGATTGGATAATCATCATTTTTTAGACCCAAAACTTAATATTGAATATGTCACGAATTTAGGAACAAATGAGATTTATTTATTGGGGCCGAATAAATATTTAGTAAAGACAAATGTTTTGTTACAGGAAGACAGCTTAGAGTCTAAGATCAAAGGAATTATTGATTATTTAACGATTCAAAAAAGTGATAAAATTCCTACAGGATTATCTGGTATTATTCCATCTAATACAATATTAAATTCCGTTTCTATTCAAGATAAAATAGTAAAATTAGATTTTTCTAAAGAACTTTTAGAAATTTCACAAGATTTAGAAGAGAGAATGGTAGAAGCAATCACTTATAGTATTATTAATCTAGATGAAGTAGAAGGAGTAATTCTTCAGGTAGAGGGAGAAAATTTAACAGAGCTTCCTTATACTAAAAAACAGTTACCAGAAATACTAAATCGAAATTATGGGATTAACAAAGTTTTTGATATTAGTAATTTCAATAGTATTCAAAAAGTAACTTTGTATTATTTAGATGATATTGGTAATAATCGATATTATGTACCAGTTACTAGATATTTAAATGATGATCGAGAAAAGATTAATATTATTATTGATAACCTAGTTAGTAGTTATATTTATGAATCTAATTTGATGTCTTTGTTAAACCAAGGAACAGAATTAATTTATTATGAAATTGAGGATCAAATGATGACTCTTAATTTTAATCAAAGTATTTTTACGAATGATAAATTATTAGAAGAAGTAACTTATACTATTGCAGAATCTGTTTTTGAAAATTATGAAGTAGAAAGTATTCTGTTTGAAGTGGAAGGAAAAGAATTATTAACTGTTGAGCGTTGTTGTGGCATTAAAAAATAAAAGAACTTTAGATAGATATGAATAAAAAACTAGTATATAAAACCCCGTTTCTCTTCTTATTTAAGAAACGGGGTTTTATATCAAGTTCTTTTCTTTTTTATAAATAAGTTTTTAAAATTTCTACACTTTGCTCTTGCATGGTAACATATTCAGATACGATTGCTTCTACTTCTGAATTCATTTTTTTCTTATTTAAAATTTTTCTTCCTTCGATAATTCCCATGTTAACTCCTGTTAAAAGTAATTCTGCGATTTTAGAGTTACTTTTATCTGTCATGGTTTTCATTTCAACTCCAGACCAAGTCATGGCTTTATTCATAGCACTTGTTTTATGGGGGTCATCTTGATTATATTTTGGATAAATGGCTTCAATTTTTTGTGCAACATTTTGATATCCATCATATTGTTTTTGTAAAACTTCTTTTAATTTTTCATCTTCTACTTTGTCCAATACAAAGTGAATGGCATCCATTCCCATATAGCTACCTTTATGAATTTCATCTAATGCATTAATATTTTCTTCCATTTTCTTCCTCCTCATTTTTAGTATGGAACCAAAATATTATTTTATACCTTTTAGTGAAAAAGTATAACAAGTATGTAAATGATAAAAATAAATTTTCGGAAAGAGTTTTTCTTTTTTTTATTTTATGTTATGATATTGATATATGATAGAGGTGACTATTATGGCAAGTCGTATGGAAAGATATTATTCAAAAGAAGAACCTACTCGCCACAGTCGTTCCATAAAAAATGAACATTTGTATAAAGATTTGTATCAAAATAAGATTATTACCGAATTTACAGATATGAAAAATGAAAATGTTATTCCTTTCAATACCATTTCTCAAAATTCTGCCAACAATAGGCGAGAAGTTTATCAAAAAAATAAATTGTTTTCAGATAGTTCTATTGTGGATATGGTAGAAAAGAAACCAAAAACTCAGAATGTAAATTTAGAAGATGTTTCACTTATAGAAAAAAATTATAATATTAATGATATTTTAGAACAAGCTAAAAAAAATAGAAGTGAAACGGATTCACAAGAAGAAAAGAAACATTTGAAGGCAGTAGAGTATAGTATTTTAGAAGATTTAAGTGAGCAAAAGGAAAAACAAGAAAAAGCTAAAAAGAAGTCTTTGACGAAAGATGAGGAAGAAAATTTAGAAGAGTTAATTCATACCATTACTTCGAATAGTTTACGTAAAAAAATTGATGATGAATTATTGGGTGAACTTTTGCCAACGGAAGAAGATGAAAGTGTCATTTCTCCCGAATTGTTACAGGATATTAAAAAAAGAGCGGAAACATATATTCCAACGAAAGAAGAAGAACAAAAATCAATTACAGAAGAAATGGATCAGTCTTTTTATACAAAATCTATGGATTTATCTGAAGAGGATTTTGTTTCTCAAGAAGAAGAGGATAATTCTTTCTTAGAAGATTCTAAAATGTCTTTTTCTAAAATAATTTTGCTAATTTTATTTATTTTCATTATGATTGTAATTATTGGATATATAGTTTTACGTTTTATTTAGGTATCTAAGTTCGATAATAAGAAGCTATCAGAATAGCCTTGATTGTCCTTTGCGAAGGACATTTTTATATTGTTGAAAGGTACTTGATTTTGGATGTTTTCATTTAGTTCTAAACGTATTTGATATTTTGCTGTAACATTTCCAGTATTCGTTAC
>CANPVK010000007.1 GCA_947581715.1 uncultured Bacilli bacterium | reverse complement strand
TGGTTTCTAAGTTTATTACTTTGAAATTTTTCAAAATAAGTAATTTCCCATAAAAATAAGGCTGATATAAAAATAACGGAGTTAAAAAAAATACAATTATAGTGTATTTTTTTTCATAAAATAATGCAAAAATTTTTGCCTATTTTTTTGTCTGTTTGAGGGATTAGAAAATAAAATAAAAAAATGTTGAAAAATCTGGAAAAATGAGTTATAATCATTTCTAGAAATATGCGGAAGGAGGGGAAATAAATGACACAGGTAGCGGTTAAAAATGGAAATCTTGAGTTTGCATTAAAAAGATTCAAACAAAAAGTTGCTAGAGATGGAGTCCCTTCTGAATGCAAAAAAAGAGAAGGTTACGATAAACCAGGAGTAAGAAGAAGAAATGCCAAAAAAGAAGGTATTAAAAATACTCGTAGACGTAACAAAGCAAATAAAAATAGAGACTAATCGAAGTATTAGTCTTTTTCTATCAAAGGAGGAAAAAAGATGGATTTTGTCAAACAATTAGATCAAGAAATTATTGAAGCTATGAAAGCAAAAGATACTTTACGACTTGCAACTCTTCGTGGGGTAAAAGGAGCCATGAAAATGCAGAATATTGATTTCAAAAAAGAAATCAATGATGAGTTATTAATTGATGTTGTTTCCAAAGAAATCAAAACGAGAAATGAATCCATTCAAGAGTTTGAAAAGGGAGCTAGACAAGATTTAATTGATAAAACAGAAGCAGAAATTGAAATTTTAAAAAAATATTTGCCAAAACAGCTATCAGAAGAAGAATTAGATCAAATCATTGCAGATGTTTTCCAAGAAATTATGCCAGCTGGTATGAAAGATATGGGAAAAGTGATGGGAAAAGTTACTCCACTGGTAAAAGGAAAAGCAGATATGCAAGTGGTATCGAATAAAATTAAAGAAAGATTATCTTAATTTTCAGAAAGACTAATAATTAGTCTTTTTTTTCATACATTTAATTAGGTGGTTCTATGTTTCATCTTTCTCGTTATTTAAATGATACTGATTTTCAGATTATCTATTGGAATGGAAAAATTAATATGATTAACTATGAAAAAATCAATTATATGGAAGATCACAAAATATCTTTAGCTTCTAAAACACAAAATATTGTAGTAAGTGGAGAAAATTTAAGAGTGACAAAATTATTAGAAAATGAAATTCTCATTGTCGGAGAATTTCTTGCCATAGAGTTTCATTCATAGTATGAGTTATTATGATTTAAAAATCACGGGAAAAGATGTGAAACGTTTTCTCCAAAATTTATATAAAATGCATATTGAGTTTTTCCAGATTCATTTTTTAGAGAATAGTGTCATTGTGAAAGTATCTGAAAAAGATTATCAAAAAATCAAAGAAATCAAAACAATTTATGAAATAGAAGTAGTCAAGTTATATGGACTTGCTTCTTTCCAAGCTTTTTGCAAAAAATATGCTCTCTTTTTTCTTTTTTTAGGAATTGGATTTCTTCTTTTTTTAGGATTAACCAATATTATTTTTGAAGTAGAAGTGATTCATAACGATAAAGAATTAAGAGAGTTAATTCTCGAAGAATTAAAAAAAGAAGGAATTGAGAAATATCATGTTGTGGTATCTTATGAAAAGAAAGAAAAAATAAAAGAAAAGATTTTATCTCAATATCATGATCAAATCGAGTGGCTAGAAATTGAAAGACAAGGAACCAGATATGAGGTAAAAGTAGAAGAAAGAAAACTCAATCCGGAAAAGGAAGAAGAAACTCCTAAAAATTTGGTCGCTAAAAAAAATGGTATCATTCAGAAAATTACAGCAACACAAGGGGAGATTTTAGTCAAAAAAGATCAATATGTGAAAAAAGGTGATCTTTTAATTGGGGGTACCATCCATAATAAAGAAACCGTAGTCGGTAAAGTAAGAGCAGAAGGGAGTGTTTTAGCAGAAACTTGGTATACTGTTACGGTATCGCTTCCTTATCATTATCATGAAGAAACCAAAACAGGAATTCAACAAACTTATTTTGCCTTTACTTGGTTTCAACATGTTTTTCGACTTTTTTCGTTTCATTCTTATCCTAATAGTATTCAAGAACCATTATATACCTTACAAAATCCTATTTTACCAATTTCATTCTCTTTGGTAAGAGAAGAAAAAATACAAGTTGTCGATCAAATTTATACGAAAGATAATGTCATTTTAGAAGCATCTTCTTTGGCAAAAAAAAGACTTCAAGAGCGATTAGGAGAAAATATTCAAATATTACAAGAAAAAAATTTGAAAATTACAGAAGAAGATAGTAAAATAGAAGTAGTAATGTTTTATAAAGTATTAGAAGAAATAGCAGAACTACAAGATATTGTAGAAAAAAATGTGCAAGAGGAAATTAGGTGATATCATGATTACACCGCTCGATGATACAATACGCGGAGTGATGTATTTAACTTGGCCAATGGTTGTGATTTGTGTTTTGACAGTCTCTTCCATTCATATTGCAGATTTGATTAAAAATAGAAAACCATTTATTTTATATAAAGAAATTTTTTCTTTATTCTTTCTCATTTATATTTTATGTTTATTCCAAGTAGTAACTTTTGAAGATGCCAATTTTTATCTAGCTGGAAACAATTTTATTCCTTTTCAAGAAATTACTCGTTATCGTTTTGGCAGCAGATTGTTTTTTAAAAATGTAATAGGAAATATTGTGTTATTTATTCCTTATGGATTATTTGCTTCTTCTTTTGCAAAATTGGACAAGCCTTTTCATACATTAGCTTTGGTTTTTTTTGCATCGATTACCGTAGAAACGACACAACTAGCGATTGGAAGAGTATTTGATATTGATGATATTTTGTTGAATGTGATAGGAGGAATGCTAGGATATGGAATTTATCGATTGATTGATCGAGTAGGGGATTCAGTTCCGAAAATCTTTAAAAGCAAATGGTTTTTAAATTTTGCATCTGCTATCTTATTAGGAATATTTGTGTTATATATTTGGATGGTGATTTTAAGATGAATATTTATGAAATTTTTAATGAAACACAAGAAGATTTAACAGAACAAATGGAAAAGTTGAAAGAGTTATTAGTCTTTGCCTTAAAAAGAGAAGCGTTAAAAAATGTCGAATTTAATGTTATTTTGGTAGATTCCGATACGATTCATGAAATCAATAAAACTTATCGAAAGGTTGATCGGGTGACCGATGTCATTAGTTTTGCTTTAGAAGATCATCCAGATATACAACTGGATCATCGCGTATTGGGAGATATTTATATCTGTGTGGAAAAAGCTCGTGAACAGGCTATGACGTATGAACATTCTTTTTTAAGAGAGTTAGCATTTTTAATGATTCATGGACTACTTCATCTATTAGGATATGATCATCAAACCGCAGAAGAAGAAAAAATAATGTTTCAGAAACAAGATGATATTTTAAATGAATTTGGAATTCGAAGAGAGGGATAGGGATGAATATGAAAAAAGGAAAAAGAAGAAAAGATACTGGAAATATAGTAGTAAGATATGGAAAGAGTTTCCGACATGCTGTCGATGGGCTCATTTATGCCATTGAAAATGAACAAAATATTTTAATTATGATGATGGCAACGATTGTGGTATTTGTTGCTAGTTTCTTTCTGAAAGTATCGATGTTAGAATTAGCTGTTATTGTGATTTGCATTGGAACAGTGATTAGTTGTGAAATGATAAATAGTGCTTTAGAAGCTTGTGTTGACTTAGAAACGACCAAAGAACAGGAGTTAGCAAAGATTGCGAAAGATTGTGCTAGCGGTGCTTCTTTAGTGTTATCCGTTATGTCACTTTTTGTAGCAGGAATTATTTTTATACCAAAAATTTTAGCATTATTTTCATAAAAGATAGTAGAAGGGAAAAAGTATGGAAAAGAATCAAATATTTCAACGATTAAATCAAGTTTTAAAAAATTCTAGTAGTCTATATTATCATTATCCAGTAGCAGCTATTTTAGAGTGTCATGATGGTAAGTTATATCCTGGTGTGAATATCGAAACGAGTTCTCCCCAAGCTGGTATTTGTGCAGAAAGATGTGCTATTTTTTCAGCGATGGCAGATGGTTATAGAAAAGAGCATTTCCAAAGAATTTATCTTTTGAATCAAACCAAGAATATCATTACTCCTTGTTTTATTTGTAGGCAAGCATTGCATGATTATTGTAATCCTGACTTAGAGATAGTTAGTTATAATATCTTAGGGGAAAGTAAAACCTATCTATTAAAAGATTTATGTCAAAATGCTTTTGGAGAGGATAGTTTGAAATGAAAAGTGGTTTTGTTAGTATTGTAGGAAGACCCAATGTAGGAAAAAGTACACTTTTAAATGCATTATTGGATACGAAATTGGCAATTATTTCTGATAAAGCAGGAACAACTAGAAATATTATTGAAGGAGTATATGAAGATGAAGAGTGTCAAATTGTTTTTGTAGATACACCTGGAATTCATAAACCCGTGAATAAGTTAGGAAATATTTTAAATCAAAAAGCTTATACCAGTAGTGAAAATGTTGACTTAATTTTGTTTGTCATCGACGTAGAAAAAGGTTTTGGAAAAGGGGATTCTTTTATTTTAGAAAGATTGAAAGAAGAAAAACTTCCCATTCTATTAATTTTGAATAAAATTGATAAAATCAAAAAAGACCAATTATTAGAAAGAATTGCGGAATACCAAAAGTTATATGATTTTTGCGAAATATTTCCGATTTCTGCTTCTCAAAAAAAGAATCTTTCTCAATTGATTCCAACGATTCGAAAGTATTTACCCAATGAAGGAAAAATCTTTGAAGATGGTACTTTTACTAATATTTCTACAGATTTTTATGTGAGTGAAATTATTCGGGAAAAGGTTTTACAGAAAACAAGAGAGGAAGTTCCCCATGCTGTTACTTGTGTTGTTGAGAGACGAATCGAAAAAAAAGATAAAGTCATCATTCAGGCAACTATTATTGTAGACCGAGAATCAATTAAAAAGATTATTGTTGGAAAGAATGCTAGTATGTTAAAAAATATTGGCATTGATGCTAGACGTGATTTAGAAGAGTATTTTCAGAAAAAAGTTTATTTGGACTTGTTTGTGAAAGTGATTGAAAATTGGCGAGAAAAAGAAACTTATCTCAAAGAATTTGGTTTCACCGATTTAGAAAATTAGGAAAATAGCTGTATATTTTGAAAAAAAATCTCTCACTATGTAAATAGGTGAAGAAGATGGAAAGAATTTTATGGCATTTATTTCGAGAAACAGGAGATATTAAATATTTTAATTTATTAGGAAGAATAGAAAGAAGTAAAAGATATGCAAATCGTAAAAACAGAAGGAATTATCGTAGGAGAAACGAATTATAGTGAATCTAGTAAAATTTTAAAGATTTATACGAAAGATTATGGATTTATTAGTGTGATATCCAAAGGGTGTAGAAATTTAAAAAATAAATTGCGAGGGGTTAGCAATAAACTGATTTATGCAGATTTTCACCTTTCTTATAAAGAAAATGGAATTTCTACTTTAATCGGAGCAGATATCAAAAATACCCTTCGCACAATTTTATCTAGTATAGATAAAATTACGTATGTATCTTATTTATTGGATTTAACCGAACAAGTTTATAAACATTCCAAAGAAACCGCAATTTATGATTTATTAATCACCACGATTCTGAAAATCAATGATGGTTTAGATGAGGAAGCTTTTACTTATTTATATGAATTAAAATTATTAGACTTCTTAGGAATTAGACCACAAGTAGAAGGATGCGCGATTTGTGGGAATCGAACCAATATTGTGACAATTTCTATTTTAGATGGTGGTTATGTTTGCCAAAACTGTTATCATGGTGGTACAATATACAGTAGAAAAACGATTCAGTTAGTTCGTATGTTTTTATTGGTAGATTTAAAACAAATAACGAAACTAGATGTGAAGAAAGATACCAAAAAAGAATTAAATGAATTTATTACGGAGTATTATGATGAATACTCTGGATTATATTTAAAGAGTAGGGGATTTTTAAAAAATCTCATGAAGATTCAATAGAAGTACGAGGAATGTTTATGAAAAAGTTAAAACCATATTTCCTTACAGTAGGAATTGTTTTTGGAATATTTTTGATTTTGTTTATGGGAAAAGGAATTTATCCATTTGGACCAAACTCTCTGATTTGGGGAGATATGCATGATCAGATTACCTCTTTTTATTATCATTTTTATGATACGATTTATGGTACCGATTCTCTTTTAGTAGATTTTTCTTCTAGTGGGGGAGTGAACTTTATTGGGATTTTGGCTTATTATATTTTAAGTCCATTTACTTTACTCGTTTTATTGGTACCAAGAGAAGATATCTATTTAATGGTTTCTGTTATTGTTGCTTTGAAAATTTTATTATCATCTCTTACTTGTTTATATTTTATTCGTACTTTTTTTCCGAAACAAAACCCATTTCTTAGTGTTTTTTTAGCGATTATTTATGCTTTTTCCGGATATAGTTTAATGATGTACCAAATTACTTCTTGGATTGATGCCATGTATTTATTTCCTCTTATCATGATTGGGTTAAAGAAAACGTTAGATTTAGAAAAACCAACTTTTTATATTGTTACGTTGACCCTTAGTTTGATATTTAGTTTTTATGTATCCATGATTTTGTTAATTTTTTTATTTCTGGTATCTTTTCTTTATTTACTTGTTTATCAAGAAGAGAAAGAAGCAAGAAAAAAAGGAATCTTAGCGTTAGGAATTAGTACGATTTTAAGTTTATTATTATCTGCTTTTATTGTGGTTCCTTCCTATTTGCAGATTTCTATTTCTTCTCGGATTGGATTTAAACTTAATTATTTATTAAATTCAGGATTAGGACCTATTACGGATAAAATAGCGATGTTTTTATTTGGTGGTTTGATGTATTGTGGGTTATTCTTATTATTGAAGGAATATCGGAAACATCGCAAGTTTTTAAGTTTTTATTTACCAATTTTATTGTTGATGCTCATTCCTGTTTTGATTGAACCGATTCATAAAGTTTGGCATTTTGGTTCTTATGCTTTTTTCCCTTATCGGATGGGATTTATTCCTTCCTTTTTATTGATCGTAGGTGCTTGTGTTGCTTTTTCTAAATATGAAGAAAAAAAGAAAAAAACGAAAACTTCAGCCATTGTCTTATCTATTTTTGTAACCATTTTAACTTCTTCTGTTATCATCTTTCTCATTTTTCGTTATTATCCTGATTTTCAAACCGCTATCAACCATTTAACATTATCCGGAAATCATTTTTTATTACTAATTCTAATCCTTGCTTTTCTGGTAGCATGGATTGGTTGTGAAATCATTTTTCTTCTTTTCCAGAAATTAAATTTTCTTCCCATTTTATTGATGGGAGTCATTACCTTCGTGCATATTTTTATGATGAGTAGTATCTATCTAGGAATGGATCAAGAACAGGATATTTTAACGAGTCAATTTGAAGAATTGGCTGCGATTTCTAAAGATTATTCAGAAGGAGATTATGATCGGGTAAAAAACGAAGCAAGTAATATGATTATGAATAGTGGAGTAGTGATGAAATATCATACGATAGATCATTTTACGAGCTTAACAAACGAAAATAATTTAAAAAGTTTAAAAAAGCTTGGCTATTCTTCGATGTGGGTAAAAACTTTTTCGAAAGGAGGAAATTTATTTTTAGATGGAGTGCTAGCAAATCGATATATTATGACTAGAGAAGAAGTTTCTAGTCCCTATTATGAATTAGTGAAACGATATGGAGATTTAAATTTTTATTCTTTAAAAGAAATTCCTTCTTATGGTTATTTAATGTCTCACAATGATACCATTTTTGATAAAAAGAATTCTTTTGAGATTTCCAATTCCATCTATCAAAATATTTGTGATACGAAAGAAAATATTTTTGATATCATCGAAGATTTCGATTTTCATAATATTCAAATGATCCCAGAAGAACCATATCAGAATTATGAAATTATTGATAAAGATGCCAATAATTACTTAGAAGCAGAAGTAGAAGTGAAAGGAAGAAAAAATCTTTATTTAGAAATTTTACGTTCTTTAGATAATAATGATAATTATGATATGTATGAAAATTTTCATATTTATATCAATGATCAATTATTTCTGCAAAATGCTTTTTCGGAAAATGATAATGGTGCTTTAGATTTAGGTATTTTTGAAAACGAAACAGTAAATATTAAAATTCAATTCAAGGATGATATGGGATTAGATCATATTACCTTAGGAATGATGGATTTAGAAAAATATGAAGATTTTATACAAACGGCAAAATTAGATACCAATATCAAATATCATCGTAATCAAATCTCTGTTCAAGTTTCTAGTGCAGAAGAAGGAAAGATTCTATTTTTACCAATTAACTATAATGAAGGTTATCATGCAACAAATCAGGGAAAGAAAGTAGAGATCATCCAACTATATGATAATTTTATAGGAATTCCATTGGAGCAGGGAGAAAATCAAATTGAGATTTCTTTTATCCCAAAAGGATTGATACCTTGTATTCTGGTTAGTATTTTTGCTCTTGTTGTTACTATTATGTTATTGCGTACTCGCTTTTATTTTCGCATTTTAGAACAAAAACCTCTGATGAATATTGCTTATTATCTTTATGTAGCCATTTATCTAGCCATGATTCTTGTGGTATATATTGGTTTAACTATCATTTTTATCATTTCTTATTTTACTTATGTGAAGTTTTAGAAACAGAATCGAATCAAAAAAGATTGACCAAATTCTGAAAAAAGAATAAAATAATGTTATCAATGTGATGATGACTTTGGAAAAGTCGGAGCAATATTTTAAAAAGAGATTCTTCTAGAATAAGTAGGGTGGAACCGCGGATATCGTATTCGTCCCTAGTTTGTTTTAGGAGTTTTCTTTTTGACAGAAAGGAAAGAAAAATATGGAAGAAAAAAAGTTAACGATGGAAAAATTAGTCAATTTGTGTAAACAATATGGATTTATTTTTCAAGGAAGTGAAATTTATGGAGGACTTGCGAATACTTGGGATTATGGTCCTTTAGGAAGCCGATTAAAAAATAATATTAAAGATACTTGGAGAAAAAGATTTATTCAGGAAAGACCAAATGCTTATGAGGTAGATGCCGCTATTTTAATGCATCCTAGAGTTTGGGAAGCAAGTGGACATGTACAAAGCTTTTCCGATCCTTTAATGGATTGTAGAAGCTGTAAAACAAGACATCGTGTAGATAATTTGATTGATGATTTTGATCCCAATGCTCATGCAGATGGCATGACGCAAGAAGAAATGTTTGCTTATATCAAAGAACATCATATTCCTTGTCCAAAGTGTGGACATCATGATTTTACGGATATTCGTCAATTTAATTTGATGTTTGAAACTTATCGTGGAGTAACAGAGGATGCGAAAAATAAAATTTATTTAAGACCAGAAAACGCACAAGGAGAATATGTCAATTTCTTAAATGTACAACGTTCAATGAGAGCAAAACTTCCTTTTAGTATTGGTCAAGTAGGAAAAGCATTTCGAAATGAAATTACGCCGGGAAACTTTACTTTCCGTACCATAGAATTTGAACAAATGGAGTATCAAACCTTTTGTAAAGAAGGAACCGATAGCGAACTTTATCAATATTTTAAGGAATATGCGAAAAAATATTTTATGGATTTAGGATTACCACAAGAAAAACTTCGTTTTCATGATCATGAAAAATTAGCTCATTATGCCAAAGAAGCTTGTGATATTGAATACCAATTTAACTTTGGGTGGGGAGAAATTAATGGAACACACAATCGTACGAATTATGATTTAAGTCGTCATCAAGAATATTCTACCGTTTCTCAAGAATATTTGGATAGTGAGACGAACGAAAAATACATTCCTTATATTATCGAATCAACGGTAGGATGTGATCGTTTGGTATTAGCGATTTTGGATCATAGTTATGAAGAAGAAACCTTAGCTGATGGTACAACGAGAGAAGTGATGCATTTTCATCCTTATTTAGCACCATATAAAGTTGCTGTACTTCCTCTAATTAAAAAATATCATAGCAAAAAAGCAGAAGAAATCTATCAAAGTTTAGGGAAAAAATTTGCAGTTACTTATGATGAATCCGGAAATATTGGCAAAAGATATCGCCGTCAAGATGTTGCAGGAACACCATTTTGTTTAACGGTCGATGATGAAACTTTAAAAAATGATACTGTAACGATTCGTAATCGTGATACCATGGAACAAGTTACGATACCAGTCAGTGAAGTAGTAGCTTATATCGAAGAAAGAATTCGATTCGAATAAAAACAAAGGTCCAGTTTTTTACTGAGACCTTTTTTCGATCATTTTTTCTTCTAATATTTGATAAGAATCCTTTGGTAATTTTTGCATTTCTTCTAACGATACTTCTAATTGATACATTATTTTTTCTTGAAATTCTTTTTTTACGATTTTTCCTGAAAATTGATATTCCAATTTTTTTTGCCATTCATAGGGAATCTCTAATTGGATTAAATATCCTTTTTCTATTTCGATTGCATTACTCTGGGAGATTGCATCTCTTACTGCTTTTCTATAAGCACGAATTAAACCACTGCTTCCTAATTTGATTCCTCCAAAATAACGAACTACAATACATAAAATATTGGTGAAATCTTTTTTTAAGATTTCTTCTAGAATCGGTAGTCCTGCTGTACCACTAGGTTCCTGATCATCACTACATTTTTGTTGGTTTCCGATTTTGTAAGCATAGCAGTAATGAGTAGCTTTTGGATAATCTTTTTTTGCTTGATTTAAACATTCTTCTACTTTTTTGATTTCTGAAATGGGAAATAACAGAGCAATAAATTTCGATTTTTTGATTTCATATTCTGAAACAATGGGATGGGAGATTGTCTTCATTTTATCACCAAATTCATTATATAATAGCTTTTAGGATTTGTAAAAGAAAAGATTTTAAGATATAATAAAAACAATTAGGGGAGAGATGCTACATGAAAAATAATCAAATCGATACTTTTTTATCTTGTTTAGAATTGAATCGTAAGAAAGAAAAAGTTTTAAATCAAATGAAAGAGTTAGAGTTTTCTTGTTTAGAAGAAACAGAAGCCTATCAAAAATGGATTTTTTCTTATCAAACAATCTGTTATCTTTATCAGAAAAAATTATTAGAAATTTCTAATCCAAACGAATTGTTAACCAATTTCAAAGATTTAAATCCTCATCTTTTTCAACCATTTTCTTTTGCCGGAATTTTTTTGGAAGAAAATGCTACCTTAAAGAAAACGTTATTGGATGTCCAAAATATTCCATTACTGCAACTTTATTCTCCTGCCAACAAAATGATATTCAAATCACCAGTTTTTGCTTTCCTATCTTCTGTTTTTCATTTTGATGTTGCTGAATTGGTTTCTTCCGAAGAGGAACTCTCTACAGATTTATTAAATGCTTATATGAACCATGATTTTTGGAATTTTTGTTTCTTTCATATTCAGAAAGAATTACAGAAGGAAAAAGATTTCAAACATCGAGAAGAATTATTAACTTGGAAATATCAATTAATTTTATTATCCAAAGAAATAGAAACAAGAATGTTGCAAACTAATTTTTCTTTACCAGATACCGTTAATTTTCTGGATGAAATTTCGATTCAAACAGCTGGAATCGATGTGGAAGAATATCTGAAGCTTTTGGATGGAACTTGTATTACTTTGATAGAGCAATTGATGAATATTTGTATGAATCCAACTATGCCAACTGACCATTTATTTCTTTACCAAACTTTGCTTAGTTGTTTATCCGAATTATTAAACGATAAAGAATACTGTGATTTGTTGCAGGATGAGTTAAAAGAAAAATTTTTATTTCCTCATGATCATCCTCTTGTAGAATTAGGTGAAAGTATCAATCACATCTTCGAACAAAGTAAAAAACAACAGAAAAATACCAAAGAAAATCGTCAATATTTTAAAATATAAAAAAAGGAGAAAGTTTTATGACAGAAGAGGTAAAAAAGCATATCAAAGAAAAGTTAAAACTAGTACCGAAATTACCAGGATCCTATCAAATGAAAAATAAAGATGGAGTTATTATCTATGTAGGAAAAGCGAAAAACTTATTTAATCGTGTGAAAAGTTATTTTACAGGTACTGTAACTGGTAAAACTGCCATGTTAGTGAATGATATTGTAGATTTTGAATATATTGTGACTTCTAGTGAATTAGAATCTCTGATTTTAGAAATTACTCTGATCAAAAAATATAATCCAAAATATAATATTTTATTAAAAGATGATAAGAGTTATCCTTATATTGAATTAACCAATGAAAAATATCCAAAATTAAGAATTGTTCGTAATATTAATCGAAAAAAACATAAAAGTAGATTATTCGGTCCTTATCCTAATGTTACAGCCGCTAGAAAAACAGTAAATATGATTCATCGTATTTATCCTTTAAGAAAATGTGAAACGTTCCAAAAAGAGGTATGTCTTTATTATCATATTGGAGAATGTTTAGGATATTGTCAAAAAGAAGTTGATTTGGACCAACAAGCACAAATGCTAGAAGAAATTACTGCTTTCTTAAAAGGTAATCGTGAAATTGTAGTAGCCAAATTAAAAGATGAGATGCAAAAAGCAAGTGATAATTTGAATTTTGAAAAAGCTTTAGAACTCAAAGAAATGTTAAAAGATATTGATATTACTTTAACCAAACAAAAAATTGATTTAAATAAAAATTATAATTTTGATGTATTTGGTTATTATCAAGATCATAGCTATTTTTCGATTGTGACATTCTATATTCGAGAAGGATTATTGTTTGGTAGACATAGTGATATCTTTACAACGGTAGAAGATGCGAATGAAACTTTGATTCATTATATCATTGAGTTTTATGAAAAAAATAATATTTTACCGAAAGAAATCATCGTACCAAGTGATATTGATCAAGAAATTCTGAGTTCTTATCTCCAAGTTAAAGTAAATTCTCCTGCTAGAGGGGATATTAAAAAATTAATCGATTTAGCAAAAGATAATGCTAAAATTTTATTAGAAGAAAAATATCAGACCATTCAAACGGATGAGGAAAACCGTTTGCAAGCAGAAGAAGAATTAAAAAGATTACTAAAACTGGAAAAGTTAGAACGAATTGAAGCTTTTGATAACTCTCATTTATTTGGAACTTTTTATGTAGGAGGAATGGTAGTATTTGATCATTTTCTTCCGAATAAAAATGAATATCGAAAATTCAAAATTGAAACAGATGTGAAAGATGATTTATCTGCCATGAAGGAAGTTCTTTATCGAAGATATTATAAAGTGTTAATGGAAGAAGTCAAAGCTCCTGATTTAATCTTAGTAGATGGAGGAGAGTTACAAATCAGTGTAGCAAAAGAAATTTTAGATAGCTTACATTTAAAGATTCCTATTTGTGGTTTAAAAAAGAATGAAAAACATCAAACGAATATGCTTGTGAATGAAAATTTAGAGAGTATTCCAATGGCAAAAGATAGTCATTTATTCTTATTTTTGAATCGTATTCAAGAAGAAGTACACCGTTATGCTATTACTTATCACAGAACCATTCGACAAAAAGGAACCCTTGCTTCTTTACTTGATATGGCTCCTGGAATAGGGGAGGTAAGAAGAAAAGAATTATTAAGAAAATTTGGTTCTTTAAAGAAGTTAAAAGAAGCTTCTTTAGAAGAATTAGAAACGGTTTTAACACACGATGTTGCTTTCAAATTGATGGAGTATCTAAAAGAATTATAGAAAGCAAAAAAATGCTTTCTTTTCTTTTTTAAAATAGTTTATAATAAAGATAGAAGTGAAGGGATAATATGAGTAAGATTCAGGTAATGGATGAAGTTCTTGCAAATAAGATTGCAGCAGGAGAAGTGGTTGAAAAATGCATGAATGTAGTCAAAGAATTAGTAGAGAATGCTATTGATGCCGAAGCAGATGAAATTAAAATAGAATTAGTAGATTCTGGAGTGAAAGAAATCAAAGTAACGGATAATGGAATAGGGATGGATCAAGAAGACGCAGTTTTAGCATTTTCGAGACATGCAACTAGTAAATTAAAACAAGAATATGATTTATTTCATATCCATAGTTTAGGTTTTCGTGGAGAAGCTTTACCTTCTATTGCAAGTGTTTCTAATGTAACGTTAAAAACTTCGAATGGAACGGTAGGAACCGAGGTAGAAATTCATGGGGGAAAGATTTTATCTGTAACTTCTAGTGATTTAGGAAAAGGAACTTCTATTTTAGTTAAGAACTTATTTTATAATACTCCGGTTCGTTTGAAATACTTAAAGAATTTATATACTGAGTTATCTTATATTTCAGAATATGTGAATAAAATGGCCCTTAGTTATCCTCAGATTCGTTTTACTTTCACCAATAATGATAAAGTGTTATTAAAAACAGATGGTAGCGGTAGATTATTAAAAGTAATTAATGATATTTATGGATTATCGGTAACGAAAAAAATGATTGAAATCAATCAAGAGAATGAAGATTATCATATCAGTGGTTATATTTCTTATCCAGAACTGCAAAAAAGTAATCGAAGTGCGATTACCTTATTAGTGAATGGTAGGGTTATTCGAAATTTAGATATCATTCGTTATATTGCCGATAGTTATCATACTTATATTCCCCAAGATCGTTATCCCATTGTGGTAATGAAAATAGAAGTAGATCCCATTTTAGTCGATGTCAATGTTCATCCTACGAAAATGGATATTAAATTTTCTAAAATGGATTCGTTAAAAGATTTAATTACGCAAACAATTACTTCAAAATTAGAGTCTCTTACTTTAATTCCAGATGCTTCTTTAGAAACGAAAGTGGAAGATCATAAAACGATTATTTCAACCGTTTATACACCAAATTCTCGGGTAGAATTTGATGAAAATGAGAAAGAAAAAGAGTTTCAAGAATTCGAAAAAATGACGTTAGATTTTGAAATCCATGAAAAAGAAACTCCTGATGAAAAGAAAGAAGAAATAGTATCATCTTCACCAAAAAAAGAGAGAATTAAGAAGATGTATCCAGTTGGTTTAGTGCATGGAACTTATATTATCGCAGAAAATGAAGATGGCATGTATCTAATCGATCAACACGCCGCTAATGAAAGAGTTAACTATGAATATTATTTAAGGGAATTAAGTAATCCCACTCCTGTCGTAATGGATTTATTAGTACCGATTACTTTAGAATTTCCAAATAACGAATATCTAATTTTAAAAGAAAATTTTTCTCTTTTAGAAAAATTAGGAATTGGTTACGAAGAGTTTGGTTATTTAACATTAGTGATTCGTAGTATTCCCGTTTGGTTAACAAAAGCAAATACGGAACAGGCTATTAAAAATATTATCGATATTATCATCAGTAAGGAAGATTTTCAGTTAGATCGTTTTTTAGATCATATTGCAGCAACCGTTGCTTGTAAGGCAAGTATTAAAGCAAACGATCACATTATGCAGGAAGATATGGAAGTTTTATTAGAACGATTAAGGACTTGTGAGAATCCTTTTACTTGCCCTCATGGTAGACCAACGATTATTACTTATTCCAAATATGATTTAGAAAAACTTTTTAAAAGAAGTATGTAGTATTGGAAACCAAAGTTTATTGATGAAAAAAGGAAGACCGAAAAGAAAAGAGGTATGTAAATTCATGAATATTTTGATGATTCGTTACATTTTGGAAGTAGAACAAGACCCAACTTTATTACAGAAATATGGAAATGGTTGGTATCCTAATTTAGATCAATATCGTTTATTTTTAAAAAAACAACAAAAAAATAATCAAAATTTTGCAAAATTAATTCAAAGATATCGTTTAGTAAAAAAGGAAGATCATCTAGTAGAAACTATTTTTAGTAGTGATCTAGAAAGTATTTCTGATTTTTTAGAAAAAGATGCGACGAAAATTTTTTCTGGTTATGGAACAATTTCTATTTCAAATGTTCTTCCAGAATTTCTGGTTCCGACTTGTTATATTAGTAATGGATTTTTCCATGATACAGAATTTTTGGCCTTAAAGTTAGTAGAAAATGGTAATTTTGTGGTAGGAGTTTGTGATCAGCAAAATTCTGTTTTTTATCAGGAAAATATGCAAAAAATGAATGAATTTGAAAAAACACTAAGAAAAAAACATATTCCTTATAAAAAATATCGCAATACCCAAAATCGTGACACAAAGGCAGAGGTAATTACCTATAGGAGAGAAGCACTATGATTTATGTCATTGTAGGGCCAACTGGAGTAGGGAAGACCAAGTTGAGTATTGCGTTAGCAAAAAAATATGATGCTGAAATTATAAATGCAGATTCGATGCAAGTTTATCAAGGAATGGATATTGGAACCGCTAAAATAACAGAAGCAGAAAAAGAACAGATTCCTCATCATCTATTGGATATTTGTGATGTCAAAGAAAATTATACGGTTTTTGATTATCAAAGAGATTGCAGAAAAAAGATAGAAGAACTCCAAAAAAGAAAAAAAAACATTATTTTGGTAGGTGGTACTGGTCTTTATATCAAGGCTGCCTTATATGATTATCGTTTTTTAGAAGATTCTACTCCTATTTCTCATTATGAACACTTTACCAATGAAGAATTATTAGCTAAAATTCAAGAATACGATCCTGATTGTGAAGTAAATATTCATAATCGTAAAAGATTAGTTCGTCTTTTGCATAAGTATGAAAATCATTTAATGACCGAGAAAAATGGGAATCAACCGTTGTATGATTTTTATATGATTGGTCTTACTACGGATCGAGAAACTCTTTATGATAAAATTAACAAGCGAGTCGATCAAATGATAGCAGAGGGATTGGTAGAAGAAGTTCAATCATTCTATCAACAAAAAATTTATTCTAAAGCAATTCAAACGGGAATTGGATATAAAGAAATATATGATTATTTGGATGGAAACTGTACTTTAGAGGAAGCTATTTCCAAAATCAAGCAGAATTCTAGACACTATGCCAAAAGACAATATACTTTCTTTCGAAATCAGTTTTCCCATATTCATTGGTATCAAACGAATTATCAAAATTTTCAAGAGACAGTAGAAATGGTTATCCAAGATATTGAAATCAGAAGTTAACAGATAGGAAGACAAGTATTTTTCACTTGTTGACAATCATCATACTTATCATTATAATGATAAGTATATACGATAGTATTTAAGTACTAAACTTAAAGATAGATAGGTATTATTCTAATTCTTTCTATAAAAAGAAATAACGAATAATACTTTTCTTTTTTTATTCAATTTTTTGAATTGATTTTTCAAAATGATAACCTTATATTATTTGTTCAACATAAGTATTTTTTGGTTTTTAAGTTTAGTACTTAAAAACCAGGAGGAAGCAATGAGGAAGAAAAAGAAAATAGTTTATTTTAGCCTATTACTCCTAATTTTATTTTTTACATCTATATCATATTATTCTTATGCTTTTTTTACGCATCAAGTAGAAGAACATGGAAAATTAAATATTGTAGCTGGAACATTGAATTATGAAATAAAAAGCAAGGATTTAGAAAGTAATCAAATGATCATAGAGGCTAATCATACGAAAAAAATTGTATTAGAAATTATATCATTGAATTCAATAGATTCAATGTATGAACTTTATTATTTCATTAAGGGTAATCAAGATCATGTAAAAATAAACTATAGTAGTGATACAAAAGATATTCCAATGGGAGTCATAGAAAAAGATGGTAAAAAAATAATAACAGTTATTATCAATAATGATAGTAATGATGATGTAACAGTAGAATTTGGAGTAATAGGGGGACTAAAAGATAGAACTTTAGTTTTGACAGAGGGAAATGAATTAGAAGAAATTAAGGTAGTATCACTTCAAAATACAATATTAACTGATAATCTGATCATTCAGGAAGAACCAAATTTAGAAATGACAAGTCAAGAAGTAGGTGAAAATGGATTATATGTTTCAAATGATACCAATGATGGAAAATCAACTTATTATTTTAGAGGAGCAATTGATAGTAATTATGTAAAATTTGCGGGATTTTTATGGCGAATTATAAGAATCCATGAAGATGGTTCTATTCGTTTAATCATGCAAGATGGAATCAATAATAATGCTGAATATAGTTTTTATCCTGCCTCTCATGATCAATATACTGATATGTATTACAGTAATACTAATCTAGAAAATGGAGCAATGAAAATATTAGAAGATTGGTACAAAAAATATATAGAAGAGAAAGGATATGCAAATCAAACAGTAGCATCTAGTTATTGTGAGCAAGCGAAAGTAGCCTATAATAAAAATTATGCTCAGGGAAGTATGACAGATATGAAATCACATACAGAATATGTACCAAATTTTAAGTGTGAAAATGATCGTCATAATTATGGGCTTTTAACTTTAAAAATAGGATTAATAACATATGATGAAATAGCTTTTGCTGGTAGTTGTTTTTTAAAAAATAACGAAGAATATTATTTATATAATGGTAAGGCATTTTCAGGAATAAGTCCAGCTGGCTTTGACGAAAATGAAGCTATTGTCTGGGGTGTCAATAAAAGCGGCAGTTTTTCTGTTAGCACATCGGATTATTTGATTCCTTTACGCCCAGTTATAAATTTAAATCAAGAGGTTACTGTTATTGGAAATGGAACCATTACAAATCCTTTTTCTGTAATAGATTAGTTTTATATGAATTTTAGTGGAAAACTTTTTCATAATAAGGATTGTAATATCTTTTGAAGTATATAGTGTACTGGTAAAAGAAATAAAAATATAATAAACAACCAATTGTTGGTTGTTTATTTTGCTTCTTGATAAATTGTTTCATCAAACAGATGCTGTTTTCCTTCTAAACTTTTTAATTGTTCTGTTGTGATTAAGAAATAATCATATTCTAAGAGATCTTCTTCGGGAGTAGAAGAAATAGGATCATCCCAAGTTAAATCTAAATGATACCAGTTTCCATCTAATAATAGGAAATTCCAAACATGATTCTCACTAGATATTTTATAACTAGGAATTTTGAGTTCTTCTAAAAATAATTTCATACTGTCTGCATAACCACCACAGATGGCATAATGTTCGATTAATGCACCATAGGCGGTATCGGAACGATATGTAGTAATTTGATGATCACTTCTATTCACATCATATCTGGTATGATCAATAATATAGTCGTGTATGGCTTTGATTTTATCTTGTGGTGTCATTTCCTCTGTTATTGTTTCTTGCATAATACTTTGTATGGTTTGATTTAAAATATTGATATCTTCCTCTGTATAATTATGTGTAATATGAATAGTTACTTTTCCTAGCGTATCGAATTCTGTTTCCATATTTTGAAAACTATTATATACCGGAACAAAATTATTAATATTAGAAAGAAGTAGTTGATCATTTGAAATTTGATTGACTTCTTCAATACAATTTTCATAAGTTTTCGGACAGTAAAAAGTAAAATCTTCCATACCAGAATTTAATACGGTGTAATAAATATTGATAATATCTTTGCGATTCATGGGGGTAAATTGATTTGTTAATTGTACAAATTGATAATTTGAGTTACCAGCATAATGATTATTTGTTAAACTAGAGGAATCCTTGCCATAATTGGATAATGTATTTACCAGATAAGAAACGATTTCTTCATGATAACAAAAAACTGTTATTCCTACTAGGAGAAAGAATAATACTCCTAATCCTTTTTTCATGATATCACCTATTATCATTATAAAGGAGGAAAGAAAAGGAAGCAAGAAAAAAGCATTACTTTTTTGTTGTAATGCTTTAGAAGGATTTTAATTTAATCCGTTTGTTTGTTTGGTTAATCTTGATTTTTCCCTTGCAGCTTTATTTTTATGAATTAATCCTTTTGCACAAGCTTTATCAATTCTCTTGATTGCTACTTTTAGATTTTCATCTGCTAAAGTTTTATCACTTGCCTTAATGGCTTTTTCACTATTTTTAATAGCAGTTTTCATACTAGATTTAAAAACAGTATTATTCGCACTTTTCTTACGACTTGTAATAACTCTTTTTTTCGCACTTTTAATATTTGGCATTGGTTTCACCTCACTTTTTTAGCTAAGACTAATGATACCAAATTTTTTCTAAAAAATCAAATAAAATATCAAAAAAATGGAAAAAATAGGAATAGGTGAAAGTATGAAACAGGAAAAAGACTTAAAAAATTATGCAATTCGTACCGATTTAATCGTGGATGTATTTGATTCCCAAGCAGAAACAGATGGCATTTTAACAACCCAAGAAGAACAAGATGGTATCCAAATATTGGAGGTTACCATTACCAAAGAAGAGAATCCATTAAAAAAGAAAAAAGGAAAGTATATTACGATTACTTATCAAGATGTAACGGATAAAGAAAATGCGAAGAAATTAGAAAAAATATTAGTAAAAGAATTAAAAAAATTGTATACCAATCTACAAATTACCGAACAAATGAAATGTTTAGTAGTTGGTTTAGGAAATCGAGCTTCTACCCCAGATGCTTTAGGACCTAAAACCATTGAAAATATTTTAGTGACTCGATATTTATATGAAATAGAAGAAATAGAAGTAGATGCTAATTATCGAAATGTGGCTTCCTTTATTCCTGGTGTTACTGGTAATACAGGAATTGAAAGTAGCGATATTATTTTAGGAATTGTAGAAAAGATTCAACCAGATTTTGTTTTAATAGTAGATGCTTTAGCTTCTAGTAGTATGGATCGTGTCAATAAAACCATTCAGATTACTGATTCTGGTATTCATCCGGGAAGTGGAGTATATAATGATCGAAAAGAATTAAGTTTAGAAACCTTACATGTTCCTGTTATTTCGATTGGAATACCAACAGTCATAGAAGCATTTGTTTTAGTGAGTGATACCATTCAATATTTATTGAAACATTTTAGTTATAACAAAGAAAATTATCAAAAAAATAAATTAATCCCTGTAACCCTTCGCAATTATCAAAATTATGAAGGAGAATTATCTCACCAAGAAAAAACGAAATTATTAGGAGAAGTTGGAAATTTATCGGAAGAAGAAGTCAAGGAATTAATTTTCGAAGTGTTAACCCCTATTGGTTATAACATGATGGTAACACCGAAAGAAATTGATTTTGTGATCGATAAAACAAGTGAAGTTTTAGCAAATGCAATCAATCAGTCACTTCACAAAAATTTCGACAGATAATACGGATTTCATCGCTTATATTAATCATAAGCAGGTGATGAAATGAAAAAAAAGAAATGGAAAAGAAAACAAAGAAAAAAAAGAATTTTACTAGGAATAAAACTCCTCTTTTTACTAGTCCTGTTTTCTTTTTCCTTTTGTTGTTCTTTACGATATTTTGTAAAAAGTATGGATTCTTCTCATTTTGTTAAAATGTTATTAGAAAATAGCTCTTCCTATATCGAAAAAACAGAATCTCCTCATTTTTTTACCAAATTCATCCATTTTATCACCAACTTAGATATCAAGCAACCGGTTACCTTTTTACAAAATCATTATCAAAGCGAAATTACCCCACCATCTTCTGATGAAGAAAAAGATTTGGACTCGATTCCCAGCTCCAATTATGTAAAAGATCCTTATGATAATAATATACAAGATACTCCTCTTGTCTATTTATACAACACCCATCAATCAGAAGAGTATTCTGCATCTAATTTAGAAAGTTATAATGTAAAACCAACGGTCATGATGTTAAGTTATATGTTAAGAGAAAAATTAAATAAAAATGGAATTCCCACCATTGTAGAAGAAAACGATGTAACGGAATTTTTAAGAACGAATAATTGGAATTATGCTGCTAGTTATCAAGTAACACGAATTCTAATGGATGATGTTTATAGTAAAAATCCTAGTTTAAAATATTTTGTAGATTTACATCGGGATTCTGTAAAGAGAAGTATTTCTACTACTACGATTGAAAATAAAACCTATGCGAAAATTTTATTTATTGTGGGATTAGAAAATGAAAATTATGCTAAGAATTTAAAAGTGACAGAGACAATTAACCATAAAATAGAAGAAAAGTATCCTGGTTTATCAAGAGGAATTTATAAAAAACAAGGACCAGGAGTAAATGGCGTTTATAATCAAGATTTTAGTCCGAATACCATATTAATAGAAGTAGGAGGAACTGATAATACGATTGATGAAGTGTATAATACCTGTGAAGCAATTAGTACGGTATTAACCGAATATATCAAGGAGCAAGAAAATGAAAAATAATTTTTTAAGAATCATGTCTCTTACCGTTTTTTTAATCTTTTTAGCTTTGTATTATGCTGCAAATGTAGGAATTATCGATTATCAAGCACGAAATAAAACCCGCCTGACAGAAGAACAAATTCAATTGTTTGAAGAAGATGTGAAAAATAACGTAGAAATCGATTTAAAAAAATATTTGAATGATAAGGAACAACAGTATGAAAACAAAATTTCCAAATCTACTTTAAACCTTTCGAATTCGATTGGGAAAACGGTACAAAGTATTTTAGATTTCTTCTATGAAAAGATGGAAGATGCTATGAAAGAAAGAAAATAATATTGATAAAAATAGTTGAAAAAGAGAAAAACTTATAGTAAAATAAGGTTATCTTCTAGAAAAGAGGAGTAATTGCTTCTTTCGTTAGAGAAAGGGTATGGAGGATGAAAATACCTACGAGGGAATCTTTGAAGACACTTTTTAGAAATAGAAAATCGCATTCCTTGCGTTATCAGGTGAAAGAAAAAAATAAGGTGGCACCACGAGGAAACTCGTCCTTTGGAGGTGCTACCTTTTTATTTGAAGAAAGAAGGGATTTTATGATTACGAAACCAAAAGGATGTCATGATATTTACGGGATAGAGGCAAAGAAATGGAAATATATTGATCGATTGATCGACGAAGTATGTACTAGATATGGATATCAACCAATTCGTACTCCTATCTTTGAATCGAGTGAACTATTTCATCGTGGAGTAGGGGAATCTAGTGATATTGTTACCAAAGAGACCTATGATTTTATCGATCGTGGAGATCGTAAGATGACATTAAGACCAGAAGGAACAGCAGGAGTCGTTCGAAGCTATTTGGAAAATAAGATGTATGGGGATGCAACTCAGCCTGTCAAACTATATTATAATGGAACGATGTATCGTTATGAAAGACCACAATCGGGAAGAGATCGTGAATTAACACAATTTGGGGTAGAAGTATTAGGAACGGATGATCCTATGATAGATGCAGAAGTAATTTCGATTGCCGTTAATATTTACCGCTTAGTAGGGTTAAAAGGAATTAAGGTGAATATTAACTCTTTAGGAGATTTAGAATCTCGTAATCAATACCGAAAAGCTTTAGTAGAATATTTTACTCCTCATATCGATGAAATGTGTGAAGATTGTAAGGTACGTTTAGAAAAAAATCCACTTCGTATTTTAGACTGTAAAGTGGATTGTGATACAGAGATTATGAAAAATGCACCTATCATTTTAGATTATTTAAATGAAAGCAGTAAAGAACGCTTTGAACAAGTTAAGAAATATTTAGGACTATTAGATATTGATTATGAAGTAAATCCTAAAATTGTAAGAGGATTAGATTATTATGATCATACTGTCTTTGAAGTAGAGGCTATGGTAGAAGGATTTGGTAGTCAAAACGTATTAGGAGCTGGAGGAAGATATAATCATTTGGTAGAAACTTTAGGAGGACCTACTACTCCTGGTATGGGCTTTGCGATGGGATTAGGAAGATTGCTGTTAGCCTTAGAAAAAGAAGAAATTAAACTTCCTATTGAAGAAGGGATCGATGCGTTTGTCATGTATGTATCTGATACCGAAAAAGATTATGCAGTAACATTGGTACAAGAACTTCGTATGAATGGATTCCAAGTAGAAACAGAATATACTGGTAGAAGTTTAAAAGCTCAGTTTAAACAAGCAGATCGTTTAAAAAGTAAATTTTTATTGTTACTAAACGATGAAGATTTAAAAAATAATGAAATTAAAATCAAAAATAATCAAACGAAAGAAGAAACGTTAGTAGAAATTGATTATGTCATGTATTATTTAGAAGAAATGTTAGAGCAAGTAGAAGTGGATGATGGTTGCTGTGATCAGGAAGATGGATGTTGTTGTCATTCCGATGAAATAGATGATAGAAAAATTTAGAAAGAAGTGGAAAAGATGAAAAAATATAATAATGCAGAATTTAATATGCAACATGTTGGGAAAAAAGTAGAGTTATATGGTTGGGTAGCTAGAAAAAGAAATTTAGGTGGGCTTATTTTTATCGATTTAAGAGATCGTAGTGGGATTATTCAACTAGTAGTAAGACCAGAAGCAAAGGATTATGAATTAGCTAGCAGTTTAAAGAGTGAATCTGTTATTTCGATAGAGGGAGAAATTGTAGAAAGAGAAAGTAAAAATTTAAAACTTCCTACGGGTGAAATTGAAGTCATCGTTTCTGATTTAAAGTTAATCAATATGGCAAAAGATTTACCATTTGAAATTACGGATGATACAACGGCTTTGGAAGATACTCGATTAAAATATCGTTATTTAGATTTAAGAAGAGATGAATTAAAGGAAAAAATGATTACTCGTAGTAAGATTACGATGGCCGTTAGAAACTTTTTAACCAAAGAAGGATTTTTGGAAATAGAAACTCCTATTTTATGTAAATCTACTCCGGAAGGAGCAAGAGATTATTTGGTTCCTTCTAGAGTTAATAAAGGAAATTTTTATGCTTTACCACAATCTCCACAATTGTTTAAACAACTTTTGATGATTGGTGGAATGGAAAAATATTTTCAAATTGCTAAGTGTTTTCGTGATGAAGACTTAAGAGCGGATCGTCAACCGGAATTTACCCAAATTGATTTGGAGATGAGCTTTGTAGACAGCCATGATGTTATGGATGTTACGGAACGATTAATCGCTCAAGTCTTTGAAGAAGTAAAGAATAGAAAAATTTTTCTTCCTCTTCCCAAAATGAAATATGATGATGCCATCCGAGACTATGGTAGTGATAAACCGGATTTAAGATTTGAAATGAAGATTCAGAATATTACCGATATTTTTTCAAATACTACATTTAGTGTTTTTCAAAAAGTATTAGCTGAAAAAGGAATCATTAATTGTTTGGTTTTAAAAAATAAAGCCGATCTTTATTCTAGAAAAGAAATAGAGAAACTAACGGATTTTGTGAAAACCTATCAAGCGAGTGGTCTTGCTTGGCTCAAATATCAAGACAATGATTTTTCTGGTAGTATTCGTAAAGTCGTAACAGAAGAAGAGTTAAAAAAATTAAAAGAACAGTTAAACATCGAAGAAAATGATATTATTTTTATCATCGCAGATCGTTATATGATTACCAAAACGAGTCTTGGTAGTCTTCGTGTCAAACTAGGACATGAATTAGGATGCATCGATAAAGATGATTATCAATTATTATGGATTACAGATTTTCCTTCTTTTGAATATAGCGAATTAGAAGGTAGGTATGTTGCTTGTCATCATCCTTTTACAGCACCTAATGATGAAGATGTTGATAAATTATTAACCGACCCTGGTTCTTGTTATTCCAAAGCTTATGATATTGTGATTAATGGTTATGAAGCAGGAGGAGGAAGTATTCGTATTCATCAAAAAGAAACACAAGCTAAAATGTTTCAGGCTTTAGGATTTACAGAAGAGGAGGCAAAAGAAAAATTTGGATTTTTCTTAGAGGCCTTTGAATATGGAACACCACCTCATGGAGGATTAGCTTTAGGATTGGATCGTTTAACGATGTTATTAACTCAAACAGAGAATATTCGTGATGTCATTGCCTTTCCTAAAACAGCTAGTGCTTCTGATTTAATGAGTGAATGTCCAAATCGAGTAGATGAAAAACAGTTGCAAGAACTGGCATTAAAGATTGTAAAGTAGGAGAAATCCTACTTTTTTGTTGTTTTTTGGCAGAAATTGTTTGACTTTTTGGAAATTTTATAGTAGAATAATGCATACACTGGGGTTAGGTAGAAAGATAGAAAGGAGCCACTTTTATGAAACAATGTTATGTATTTGAATATTTAAACGAAAATGATTTTAAAGTAAAAGAAAGAACAGTTCGCAAATATAATATGCTAGCTTATAAAGAATTGACTTTTGATTACTATCCTAAATTAAGAGCTGGTATTTTTTTAGGAGACAAAGTAGAAGAAAATGAAGAAGAGAAATCTGTTAGTTATGAATTAAAATTATCTTCTGATCAATTGTTTGAAAAAGTACATGGTGAAATGAGATTACATTATACTGTTTATCTAGAAAAGGGAATTATTTTATTAACCAATATTACACCAGAAGAAATTTTAGAAGAAGGACATCGTATGGAATTAGAAACATATAAGGGAGTTATGATTTCTAAGAGTAATCCAAAAAAAGATATGTTTAAAGTGAATCTTTTAAATATGCTACAAAAATAAACATTTTTTTGAAAAGACCTTGCACACTTTTTGAAACTATGTTATTATTAAAAAGTCATGAGATGGACCCTTAGCTCAGTTGGTTAGAGCATCCGGCTCATAACCGGGCGGTCGAAGGTTCGAGTCCTTCAGGGTCCACCACATCAAATTTTTAATTGCGGGTATGGCGGAATTGGCAGACGCACCAGACTTAGAATCTGGCGCCGAGAGGCTTGCAGGTTCAACTCCTGTTACCCGCACCAGATTGATACCAAACTCGGAAAATTCGAGTAAAAATAGAAAACGACTTGTAAAAAAGCCGTTTTTATGTTATTATGTATTTGTCAAGGAAACTTGCATAAAATAAAAAGGGAAGACTTAACTTTGCCGAGTTGAGTACTTGCCCGTAAGTGGTAAGCACTTAATCTATGCTAGATTGAGTGCTATTTCTTTATACATAGAATCATTACAGAGACTATTAATAAAATGATAATTAGTAGTAGAAATGAGAGGAATAAATCTTTTTGCAAATAGTTGATATAAACATCTATTTGCTTTTTTTGTTTTTACATATATTAAATTAGATAAAAACAAAAAGAGGGTGTTGTTGCATGGAAAATATATCATTAGGTCAAATAGCTGGATTTATTACTTTATTTAGTATATTTATTGGTGCGATTACAGGATTTATTGCTTTTACTAAATCATTTATATCAAAAATACTAAAGCCTTTGGATCAAAAAATTGAACGATTAGAGAAAGTATCCACTGCTGATCGAAATAATATCGAATTAGAATTAATTAAAATGTTTTTAGTAAATTTTATTAATGATATAGAACGTGGAATAGAAAAATCACCAATTCAAAAGCAAAATGCTTATGAGCTTTATGATCGATATAAAAGCTTAGGTGGAAACTCTTACGTTCATGATCGTTGGGAAAAAATGATCAAAGAAGAAAAAAATTGAACTATGATGAAAAAATGAATCCTCCATCTCATATTTATTAGTGGAGGATTTTGTATGCAAAGAAAAACATCCATTATTATTTTGACATATAACCATTTATCACTTACAAAAGCTTGTTTAGCAAGTATTGAACAATATACTGAAAAAGATACTTATGAAATTATTGTGGTAGATAATAACTCTAGTGATGGTACTAGGGATTGGTTATTAACACAACCTCACTTTAAATTGATTCTGAATTCAGAAAATAAAGGCTTTCCCAAAGGGTGCAATCAAGGAATTCAAATTGCTTCTAAAGAAAATGATATTTTACTTTTAAACAATGATACAATTGTAACAGAGAACTGGTTAAAAAACTTAAAAATATGTTTAGATAGTGATCCTAAAATTGGAGCAGTAGGTCTTGTTTGTAACCAGAATGAAAATCATCAAGGAGTAGATTTTACTTATGATGATTTTAATACAATGCAACATTTAGCAAAACAAAATAATCAATCCAACCCTAAAAAATGGGAAGATAAATCGATGTTAATTGGTTTTTGTATGTTAATTAAAAGAGAAGTGATGAACCAATTAAAAGGTTTGGATGAAGCATATACTCCTGGGTATATTGAAGATAATGATTTTTCTTTAAGAATTTTAACATTAGGTTATCGTTTAGTACTTTGTCATGATTCTTTTATTCATCATTATTTAGGAACAGAGTTTCGTAAAGACCTTACGAAGTTTTATCCTATTTTAACGAAAAATAGAGCCTATTTTTACCAAAAATGGAAATTTGATACTTTTACATTTGATCAAATAAAAAGTGCATCTTTTCCTCTCATTGATCATCCTCAAAAACTGCTAGAGTTAGACTGTGGGATTGGGGCTACGATGCAATCTTTCAAGTATCAATATCCAGAAGTTTTGATAGAAGGAATTGAAAAAAATTCCAAAAAAAGATTCTTTTCTTCCCAATTAACAAGAGTTTACTCCAATCTCAAAGAGCTTGGAAAAAATACCTACGACTGTATTTTAATTGGAGATATTTTAGAAAAAGTAAAGAATCCGAAATCTCTTTTAGAAAATCTAAAAAAGCATCTTACACTAGATGGATATCTCATTGGAGAAATTCATAATGCAATTAGTATCGATAAACTTCATTATTTATGCCAAGGATATAGTTATGAATTGTATCAGAATCAACGAAATCTTTTTACGAAAAATGATATTCAAAAACTTTTACTGGAGTGTGGGTATGAGGACTGTTATTACTATTCATGGTATCAGAATTTCTCTTTCCAAGAAGAAGAACTCCTAAAAAGAATTGGAGAAATTCCAGATTTTAGATATACCTATTATACTTTTCGAGCAAAAAAGAAATAAAAACTGCTAGCTATTCTTTTTTATCTTTTGTATAATAAGATTGGAGATGAGAAAATGTTAAAACCAAAGATGTTAGAACCCCATGATAAAGTTGCGGTTGTGAGTTTATCTTCTGGGTTATTAGGAGAAGCTAACCTAATTCATAAATATGAAATTGCCAAAGAAAGATTAGAAAATGATTTTGGATTAGAAGTCATTGCCATGCCACATGCTTTAAAAGGAATCGACTATGTTTATCATCATCCAGAAGATCGTGCGAAAGATTTGATGGATGCTTTTCTAGATGATAGTATTCAAGCAATTATTTGTGCCATTGGAGGAAATGATAGCATCCGAATTCTTCCTTATATTGATTTTGAAGTGATTCGAACACATCCTAAAATTTTTATGGGATATTCTGATTCGACTGTAAGTCATTTTATCATGCAAAAAGCTGGATTAGTTTCTTACTATGGACCGACTATTATGTGTGAATTTGGAGAATATGTTAAAATGTTTGACTATACGAAAGAAGCAGTAGAAAAAGTTTTATTTCAAGATAGTGAAGGTTATGAAGTGAAATCTAGTCCAACTTGGTTCAAAGATTTTATTCCTTGGGATATCCAAAATATCCATCTAGAGAAAAAATCAATTCCAGAAGAACATGGATATGAAAGATTACAAGGGAGTGGAGTAGTTAGAGGAAAATTACTAGGTGGATGTATTGATGTTTTTCCGATGTGTGTTGGTACTAAAATCTGGCCTACTTTAGAGGAATGGAAAGATAAAATTTTGCTTTTAGAAACTAGTGAAGAAAAAATGGAACCAACCCTTTTAACAGAATATCTTAGAAATTTGGGAGCACAAGGAATTTTTGATGTTGTAAAAGGAATTCTGGTAGGAAAACCACAAGAAGAAAAATATTATCAAGAATATCAAGAAGTTTATCAAAAGGTACTAAAAGAATTTCATCAAGAACAACTTCCTATTTTATATAATATCAATATTGGTCATGCATTTCCTATTGGAGTTTTACCTTTGGGAATCGATATTGAAGTAGATTACGATCAATTGAAAATTAAATTTTTAGAATCTGCTACCAAAAGTCATTAATTTGATAAAATCCTTTCTACCAAGGATTTTTCTTATGGGGTTCTATAGAGGAAAAAGTTTAGGAGTTGCTTTTTTTCATAAATGTGCTATAATCGACTTATAATAGAGTGAAAGGGAAGTAAAAAATTCATGAAAAAATATCCAAAAATTGTACCTATCATGGTGAGTGCAATCTTATTATTTACACCAAGTATCATTTTAGCAGAAGAACCAACTTCATCTTCTAGCCCAACAACAACATCAGAACCAAAAGAAGAAACAAAAATTACTTTAGATAAAACAGAATTATCCTTAAAAGTAGGAGAATCTGATCAATTAACTGCTACGGTAACCCCTGATGCGACTGCTAAAGTAGAATGGAAAAG
>CANPVK010000006.1 GCA_947581715.1 uncultured Bacilli bacterium | reverse complement strand
TATTCAATTAACATTTTACTGGATCAATCGCTTTTTGTATATACTTATCGGTGTCACATCAATTGTAACACTACATTACAATTTTGCATTATTTCGTAAATCTATACTATTTTTTTATATATTTATGGTAAAATACATGTGAATGAGGTGCAATATGGATTTTGATATGAAAGAATTCACATTACTTGATGAAGACCAAGTTTTTGGTAGTGATAGAATTGATTTAATAAGTAATATGGGTGAAATGTGTGCAATAACAGATTTTGCTATATTGCTGGGAGGTTATGTTTCTGATGATTATGTGGATTATGATAATTCTTTAAAAGGTCGTACGGGGTTATATTCTTTATCATCCACTGATGGCAATTGGAATATCCGTACTGTTACTTGTAAAGGTAATAAAGGATGGGCTTACGCTGGTGATAGGGCATGTGGAATTCGTCCCGTTTTACCGTTCTCTACTATCTCTGATATCTCCCCAAACGTAGTGGGGATAAGGAATGGATTTCTTGAAGTAGAGTATGGAGAATATCCGCAATATGTTGTTAGTACATCTATGGAATCTGAATTGGAACAAGCATATCTTTCTGGTACAATAAGTAAAACTGGAAAAACATATACAACGGATTCTAGAACATTATATGAGAAATCTTCTCCATTTAAAGCTATAGAACATGAAGAATATGGGTATAATGGAAGAAGATATATAAGAGCATATGATAGAAATATAAATATCCAAATACTTTCAAACGGAAAAGAATATAAATATGGCGATAATGTCTGGATAGAAGTATCCCCTATTAAATGGTATGTTGATAATAATGCTAGGATTATGTTAAGTAAAAATTTGATTGCATCGGGATTAAGATTTTGTAATAATTGTATTTATTTTAATAATGATTTTAAAGATACAGAGATGTATCATTTCTTAAATACTTATTTTGCAAGAGATATAGTACCAAGCACAATTCTTCAAGTAACACCAGAAGAACAGCCTACAGGAGAAAATCAAAAAGAAGCTAAAAAAAGAAGAAATCCTTATGGTTTAAATTTAGGACAAGTTAGTGAAGAGGACATTATAAAAGGTGCCATTGAAAGTGGAATAGCTGTGTTTTTACATGGTGCATCAAGTGAAGGGAAAAGTGCAAGAATAAAACAAATTGACCCAGGTAGCGTCATTATATATTTGAGAAATGCAACGCCTGAAAGTTTAAATGGTAAAAGTGTTTATAATTCTGAAAAAGGTGAAATGATTGATGTTAAGCCTACATGGTTAAAAAAATTAGAAGCAAAATGTGAAGCGGAACCAGATAAATTACATATCGTGTTCTTTGATGAGATAACAAATGCTTTGCCTAGTATTCAAGGAATGGCCTTTAATATTATTTTGGATAGAGAAGTAAATGGAATGTGGCAATTACCAGAAAATGCAAGAACTGTCGCTGCCGGAAATGAAATGAAAGATTCTTTATCAGCAAATCAATTAGCTGAACCATTATTTAATAGATTTGCTCATGTTTATATCAAAACAACAACGGAAGGATGGCTAAAATGGGCAAGTGAACATAATATCCATCCTGCAATTTATTCCTATATAGCTTATAAAAAAGGTGAAACATTAAGAAGTAAATATGATGGAGAAAAACCAAATGCCGATCCAAGAAAATGGGAAATGGCATCAAAAATACTTTATGCTACTGGAAGTCCAGAAATGTTAAGGGCTTTAGTAGGTGAAGATATAACTAGAGAATTTGTAGAGTTTTGCAATCAACAAGTTATAACATTAGATGATGTAATAAATGATAATTATAGTGAAGGAGATATACAATCATTAAATACTGCCCAAAGATATGCTACGACAATGGGACTTTCTCAAGTCAATGAAGAAAATATGGAAAAAGTAAGAAGTTTCGTAACGAATCTAGGAGCAGAGTTTGGAGCAATATTTGATTCCCTATGGACACATGGTGATGAATCTAGATTAGAATTAATTGCGGAAGCTAGACTTGCTAATTTAGGAGGAAATAAATATGTTAAAAAGTTATATTTCAGTTAATGTTGCTCCCGTTCTTATTGATTTCGCATCTAATATCAATATTCCAAAATCTATAATAATACCAGAAAATACAAGAATCATTTTAACTGCTAAAAATATAAGTAAAGAAACAATTAATGAAGAAATTTATTCATTAGTTGCTCATATTTGAGGAATAATTATGAACTTTAATATTGAAGCTATAAAAAGAAAAATGCTTGTAAAATATCCTTTCTTTGGAAGTGTAGTAGCAAATGTAAACTATAAAGAGAATAGAAAAATACCAACAGCGGGTACTGATGGACAAACAATACATTATAATCCGGATTTTTTAAAAAAACTGAAACCAGATGAGCAAACTTTTATGTTTGCTCACGAAGTATGTCATATAGCTTTCGACCATATAAGAAGAAGTGAAGGTAAAAATCCAGAAGTTTGGAATACAGCAACAGATGGTGTTATAAATCAATTGTTAAAACGAGATGGTTTGAAACTTGTTGAAGGGGTTGTAGATATTACAGAAGCAATAAATTACGATGCAGAACAATTATATGATAAATTACTGAAAGAAAAACAACAAAGTCAAGGACAAAGTGCTTCAGAAGATTCTCAAAAACAAAATGAAAATCAATCACAAGGACAAGGAACTTCTTCATCAGAATCAAATCCTTCTGAAGAACAAAATCATGATATAGGTCATGATACTCATAGTATGTGGAAAGATGCAGTAAAAAAACAAAAAGAAGCTGAATCAAAAGATAAAAAAGAATCTCAATGGGATGAGCAACAAACAGAAGAACAAAAACAACAAAAAGAAAGATTACAGCAAGAAATAGACAAAATTAGTAAAATGGGAGAGCAAAGTGCTTTTAATAAAAATTTAGAAGAAAAGAGAAAAGAATTAGAAGCATTAAGGCAAGTTTTATCTCAACAAGCAATGGGAGCTGGAACATCTACTAATAGAAATCAAATAATCATAAATGATATAGGAAAATCTAAACCGATAATTGATTGGAGATATGTTTTAAGAGAAACAATTCAATATGATGTTGATTGGTCTTACAAAAATGCTTATGTGGAAGATGGTGTTGTAAGTGCTAACTTAGAAGAACAACCAATACCAGAGACAGAAATTGTATTAGATACAAGTGGTTCTATAAATAAATTATTACTTAAAAATTTTTTAAGAGAATGTAAAAATATCTTACAACACTCAAAGGTAAAAGTTGGCTGTTTTGATACAGAATTTTATGGATTTCATGAGATAAGAACGGAAGAAGATATTGAAAACATGAGATTTGAAGGCGGAGGGGGAACTGACTTTGATGTAGCAGTTCAAGCTTTTACCAGAAGAGTAGAAAATAAAATAATATTTACTGACGGAAATGCAAGTATGCCTGATATGCCTATGGATGCTATTTGGATTGTTTTTGGAGGAATACAAATTAATCCTAAAGATGGAAAAGTAATACAAATAAATAAAGAACAATTAAATAAATTATATTCCCTTGAACAAGATATATCTTATAAAGGGAAAAGTCGATAATAAAATTGTAAATTTTTAAAGTAAAGTTCGTTTTTAACAGATTTTTCCTATAAGAGATTTACAAGAGTATTTACTAGATGAAATGGAAAAAAATAAAAATTACTTGCAAATCAGAAAAATAACTGATACAATAATCCTGCATTTAATTACTATGGCAAGAAATTTGTCATGGCGAAGAGAAGGCTCTATAACAGGTTAGAAAATCTAACTACGAAAGGAGAGTTTACTATGAAAAAAAATATTCATCCAGAAATGAAAGAAGCAACAGTTACTTGTGCTTGTGGAGAAACTTTTAAAACAATGTCAACAAAATCAGAAATCAATGTAGAAGTTTGTTCTAAATGTCATCCATTCTATACGGGAAAACAATCAAGATCATCAAAAGCAGGACGTGTAGAAAAATTCAATCAAAAATATGGACTTGGAAAATAAAAGTTCCATCCAAAAGGAAACTAGTAAGTTTTCTTTTTTTTTGAAAAAAAGTACATCTCACTAGGCTTTTTCTCATAAAAAAAGAAATTTGTGTTATAATACAAAAAAATAAGAGGTGAAAAAAATGAAAATTGGAATTGCTAGTGATCATCGTGGTTATAACCTAAAAACAAATTTGATTCCTTACTTACAAAAAAAAGGATATGAAGTAGTAGATTATGGAACGGATTCTTTAAAATCTGTAGATTATCCAGACTTCGGAATATTATTAGGAGAAAAAGTAAGAGATCAGGAAGTAGATTTAGGAATTGTGATTTGTGGAAGTGGAATCGGAATTTCCATTGCTTGCAACAAAGTAAAAGGAGTAAGATGTGCTAAAGTAAATAATATAAGAGAAGCAAGATTATCTAGACAAGACAATAATGCAAATGTCATTGCTTTAAATGAAAAAATGTTTTTATTTGAAGCAAAAGATATTTTAGATACTTTTTTAAATACTCCATATCAAGAAATAGAACGTTATCAAAGAAGAATTGATAAAATTTCAGAATATGAGAGGAAAAGAAAATGAGTGCTAAATTTTTTCTATATTTATTTTCTAGTATTGTTGTGATATGGTCCTTTGATTCCATTAATATCAATCAAATTTTTAAAAAAAATAAAATTAGCCAAGCAAAAGTATTTTTCTTTTTATTAGCGATTTGTATGATTCAATTACTAACAACCTTTCTATATGATTTATATGAAGCAACAAAATTTTTCTAAAAAAGTATAAAAAAAACATTTCTGGAAAAACTCTTAAATGAGGTGAAAGAAATGAAAAAAAGATTAGTATTAAAACCATTTGTAATTCCAGCATTATATGGAGTATTTGCATTAGTTGTAATCATTAGTTTATTTGTATCCGTAGGAATGGTAACAGAAAAAGAAGAATTAACTTATGTAAATGAAGCAATCCTAGATGAATATGTACCAGTAGTGAATTTAGAAGAAACCATTAAAAAACCATTTTTGGAAGATTCTGTAGTGATTAGTAATAATTATTATGATTATCAAGCAACAGAAGAAGAACAACAGAATTCTATCCTATATCATGAAAATACTTACATGCAAAATACAGGAGTAAATTATCAATTAGATCATACTTTTGATATTGTAAGTATTCTAGGAGGAGAAGTAATAGAAGTAGAAGAAAAAGAATTACTAGGAAAAACTGTTACCATAAGACATGATAACGAACTAATAAGTGTATATCAAAGTTTAGGAGATATTACTGTAAAAAAAGGAGATAAAGTAGTAACTGGACAAGTAATTGGTACAAGTGGAAGTTGTGATCTAATTCCAAATTCAAAAAATAATCTTCATTTTGAATTATACGTCAATGGAACAATAGTTGATCCGGAAAATTATTATAATAAGAAATTAAGTGATATCTAAAACAAAATCATAAACTATCAAATCACCAATATAATTTATTAGGTGATGATTCTTGAGTAAAATGATGATGAAAAGAGTTTTAGAAATAGCAGAGTATATATTAAAAACCAAAAATACCATTCGAAAAACAGCTAGTGTTTTTGGAATTAGTAAAAGCACTGTCCATAAAGATTTACAAGAAAGATTAAAAGAAATTGATTTAGAAAAATATAATCAGATTCAAGAAATCTTTCAAAATCATATTGAAACAAGACATATTTTAGGAGGACAATCTACTAAAATAAAGTATTTACAAATAAAAAATTGTAAAGGGTGATAAAATGCGGGATATTGGAATCGATTTAGGAACCACAAATATTTTAATTTATGTAAAAGGAAAAGGAATTGTATTAAATGAACCTAGTGTAGTAAGTATTGATACAAATACCAAAAAAGTATTAGCAGTAGGAAGAGAAGCAAAAGAAATGTTAGGAAGAACACCTGGAAAAGTAAAAGCTATAAAACCAATGAAAGATGGTGTAATAGCAGATTTTGAAACAACCGAAGAAATGTTAAATTTATTTATGAAAAAAGCACTAGGAAGAAAAAGTTTATCCAAACCACGTATTTTAATTTGCTGCCCTTCTAATATTACGGGAGTAGAAAAAAATGCAATTAAAGAAATAGCAGAAAGAATGGGAGCCAGAAAGGTATTTTTAGAAGAAGAACCAAAAGTAGCTGCTGTTGGTGCTGGAATTGATATTGCGAAGCCTTCCGGAAGTATGGTAATTGACATTGGAGGAGGAACAACAGATATAGCTGTTTTATCTTTAGGAGGAATAGTAACAAGTGATTCAATTCGAATTGCTGGAAATGCTTTTGATGAAGACATTATCGCATATATCAAAAATAAATATAAATTATTAATTGGAGAGAAAACAGCAGAAGATATGAAAACCACTATTGGAACAGTAGTAAAAAATAAGAAAAAATCTTCATTAGAAATTACTGGAAGAAGTTCTACTACAGGATTACCAGAAACAATTACTGTAACTAGTGAAGACATAGAAGAAGCCTTAAGAGAAGATATCAAGAAAGTGATAGACTCTGTAAAATCAGTATTAGAAAAAACACCACCAGAATTAGCAGCAGATATTTCGGAAAAAGGAATTGTTTTAACAGGTGGAGGCTCTTTAATAGATGGATTAGTAGAAAAGTTAAGAAAAGAATTAAAGGTTCCAGTTTTTATTTCAGATAATCCATTAACGAATGTAGCAGAGGGTACAGGAATTCTTCTAGAACACTTATATTTAATCGATAATTAGACCGTATTATAAGGTCTTTTTTTATTGTATCAAACAAAAATATGATATAATAGAAATAGTAGGTGATAGTATGCTAAATAGCGATATAGGAAATTCTTTAAAAATCATTATAGTTACATTTATTTTTAGTTTTCTTATCATGCCAGTAATGAAAAGATTAGCCCACCATATTGGAGCAATCGATATTCCAAGAAATTCGGAAGGAAATAGACATATTCATAAAACTCCTATTCCAAAATTAGGAGGAGTTGGAATCTTTTTTGCTTTCCTTTTTGGTTATATGTTATTTGGACAACATAGTATGAAAATGAATGCTATCTTAATTGGAAGTTTTATTATTATTCTAACAGGAATGATTGATGATATTAATGATTTAAGGGCTTCTCGTCAATTAGTTGCGCAATTAGCAGCAGCGGGAGTCATAGTATTTTATGGAAAAATTGTTTTAACGGATATTACAGCTTTTGGTTTACACATAGAATTTGGTATGTTTTCAGAATTAATTACCATGTTTTTTATTGTAGCTTGTATTAATATTATTAATTTTACAGATGGCCTAGATGGATTAAGTGGAGGAGTTACTTCGATTTTCTATATCACAACTGCTATTATTTGTTTTTATCAAGGAAGACTTGGAACTTTGGAAATGACTTTAACTTTATTAATGTTAGGTGCAACATTAGGATTTTTAGTACATAATTTTTATCCAGCCAAAATATTTGCTGGTCAATGTAGCATGTTTATGGGATTTATGATTTCTATTATTTGTCTATTAGGATTTAAAGGAACTGCTCTTACTTCTTTATTCGTTCCTATCGCAATATTAGGATTACCAATTTTAGATACTCTATTTGCTATTATCAGAAGATTATTAAAGCATCAACCAATTTTCAGTGCGGATCGATGCCATATTCATCATCAATTATTAGGAATGCGATTTTCTCACCGTACAACCGTATTAATTATTTATGGAATTAATATTTTGTTTGCCTTAACTTCTATCTTCTATGTGCTAAAAGACCCTAAAGCCGCAACTATTATTTATATTATTTTATCCATTATTATAATTTGGTTTGTTTGCTATACAAACATTATCACAGAAAAAAAACCACCAAATTTAAAAGAATTGAAAGAAAAATTAAAAAGAAAAAAGAAGAAGCAGTAGGACTAATTTTTTCGTAACGGGAGGAGTAAAATGATTAACTTTATTGTTTACGAAGATGAAAAAAAGTATAGAGAAAAATATATTTCTATTATTTTAAAAATAATTGGTGGGATGAAACTTGCCTATCGTATTGTGGAAATAGAAAAATATGAAAAAGATACAATTCTAAAATTGAAAAATTTAGTTGGTAAAAAAATTTATATTTTAGATATTGAAGTTCCTGGAAAATCAGGATTAGATTTAGCTAGAGAAATTAGAAATACAGGAGATTGGCTAAGTCCTATGATTGTAGTAACTACCCATGATCACTTAAAAAGCACAACTTTTACAAGTAAAATGTTAATGTTAGATTTTATTTCTAAATATTATAATTGTGAAGAAAGTTTAAAGGAAACTTTAAAATTATCATTAAATATTATTGAAACACATCAATCATTAAATTTTCAATATAATGGAGAACTGGTTCAAATACCATATGATGATATTTTATTTATTGAAAAAAATGTAGATGATGTTTATTCAACGGTAGTAACACAATCAGAAAGAATACCAATCAAAAAATCAATCGGTGTCATTGAGAAAGAGTTAATAGAGGATGAAAGATTTTTAAGGATACATAGAAGTTATATAGCTAATATTGATAAAATAACATCAGTAGAATTGAAAGCTTGCATAGTTCATTTTGGAAAAGAAGAAATAGCACTTTTATCAAGAGATAAAAAGAATGAATTAAAAAAGAGATTAGGTAAAACTCCGAAAAAAATAAAGGAGGAACAACGATGAAATTTTTAGAATTATTTATTGATTGTATTATCATGTGGATTGCTTTTTATTCAATAGGAAAAATTTTATTTAATGAAGATAAAAAAGAAATCGTATGGAAAATCATAATAACAATTGTAATATTTTCTATATTACTTGCTATATTAAATATGAGAGAATCACAATTAGTAAATGGGGTAGAAAAAGTATTTTTATCTTATATGATGTTTTGCTGTTTTTACAAAATAGTATTTAATAAAACATTATCTCAGATATTAGTAGCTAGTTTAATACTGTATATAACTGTGTTTATTTCAGAAGCATTAATAGCAATTATAATAAGTTTAATATTAAAAATTAATAATTATGGGTCCATCTCTATTTTAAAAAATACAATACTAATAAATATACTAATTTCTTCTCTAGCATACATTATTTCTTTTTTTAATAGAAGAAAATTGCATGATTTTGTAAAAAACAGCAATTTTAAAAAAGCAAAATATTTGATCATTATATTAATAATTCTATTAGCAGTTTCTTTATTAGGATTTAAAATCCCTATTTCAAAATGGAATTTTAATATTGAATTTATAGTAACTATGCTAATTTTATTATTGTTTTGTGTAATTGGAATTATGTTAATAAAACAAAATACTGAGATTGAAAAAACAGTTTCAATGTATCAAAAATTAGTAGAATATTCAAATATTACAAATAAAGTGTTAGAAGAATATAGAGTTGTAACTCATGAAAATAAAAATCAACTTCTAGTAATTAGAAGCATGCTAGATAATAAAGATAAAAATAAAGAATTAAAGGATTATGTAGATAATCTTATAGAAAAAAGAAAAGATTTAAAATATTCTTGGATAGGAGAATTAAATTATCTTTCTTTACCAGGTTTAAAAGGCTTAATAAATTATAAATTAATAGAAATGAAAACGCAAAAAATTGAGATAAATATTTCTGTTAGTAAAGAAATAGCTAAAATTAAATTAAATAAATTAACAACCAAGCAGAAAGACAATTTATATAGTATTATTGGTATTTTTATGGATAATGCGATTCAATCAGCAAGTAAAAGCAGTAAAAAAGAAATTAGTTTAGAAATTTATAAAGAAAAGAAAAACATGGTATTTATATTAGCAAATACATATCATGGAAAAATTAATTTAGAAAAATTAGATGAATATGGTTATACTACAAAAGGGAAAAATCATGGAGTAGGATTACATATTGTGAAAAGAATATTAGAAGAAGAATCTATTTTTAAACAAAATAAGAAGTTGTTTCAAAATTATTTTGTACAAGAACTATACATTGATATTAATAGTATAAATAAATAAAAACTTAAAGGAAGAAATTGCATGGCTAAGAAAACGATTGGCAAAAAGAAAATAATATAATAAAAATTTTAGAATTAAATGATGAAGTATTTAGGAAAAATGTTGAATAATTGTTATTATTTAAAATTTTTCCTATTTCTTATTTTAAAAATAAAAAACCTTAAATCGACATAAAATCGAATCAAGGTTCTAAATTAATGTTACTTGTAACTAATCAATGCTAAAATTTATCTTTCAATCAATTCTTTTGGCATTTCAGGTTCATCAAGGACAAATACAACACATGCAGTAGAAGCAGCAGAAGCAGCTAAAATTCCTACACCTGAAAGAAGCATAGCAAATAATTTTTTCATTATTTTTCTCCTTTCTATATTTATTTACTAAATACATACCTTTCATAGTTTTTATATGGTAAATGAAATATCCTATAAGTAAAAGGATGTATTAGTACAGATTCAATGAGCATACTACAAGTAATCATATTTTGAAGTAGCATACTTTTAGTATGAAAAAATATCATAATATATATAAAAGAGATTATCAAAGTTAATATTTTAAATTTTGTTCTTCTATTTTTCCTAACTAAAGGTCTTTTTTTGGTATCAGCTGGCGCATATAGAAAAAAACATAAGATAGAAAAAATAATAATAACATAATGAACATATAATGGTATTTGCAAATAGATACATAAATATGGAAATCCAATAAATAGAATACTAGAAGATAACCAACACATCCAACTTTTACTAGCATGAATTCCAAAAGCAGTGATTCTAAGACCATTAAATAATAGCAATAAAAGAATGGCTTCCTTAAAGATACCTAATAACAAAGTAATCGATAAAATAACTATAACTTTTGTAAGGGATAAGTAAATTGCTTCTAATCCATATCTTATTTCACTTAATTTTACTTCATCATATTCAGGATAAATAGAAGAGACAGTCTCTAAGGACTTATCAATAATAAACTTTTTCATTCTTATTTTCTCCTAATCTTCATATTCAAATATATCACGAATAAAAAATAGAAATTTAAAAGAAAGATGAGAAGTTAAAAATAATAAAATTTTAGAAAAACTGTTAACTAATAATAAACAAAATGCAAAAAAATAATCTAAATATAGCTATTAATAAAAAATATAAAGAAAAATAATAGAAAAATGGTAAGATAAATGTGCGCATATGGTGATATCACACTAGCAGTAAGCAGTAAAAAGATTTTCAGAAGGTGAGGTGGCAGTGTGAAAGGTAGAGTAAAATGGTTCAACAATGAAAAGGGATATGGATTTATTGAATACACCGATAAAGAAGATATTTTTGTTCACTATTCAGCTATTAGACAAGAAGGATACAAGACATTAGAAGAAGGGCAAATCGTTGAATTTAAATTACTTGAGACAGGAAAAGGCTTTCAAGCTTTAGATGTCGTTGTTTCAAAAGAATTATCAGCTACTAAATAGTAGCTTTTTTCTGTTTAAAAGGTTAAATAAGAGTAAACAAATAACAAAAAAACATCAAAAAATAACAAAATAATAACGAAATAATTCCCAAATAAGCAATTATGATACGATAAAAATGTATTTTCAAAAAAGGCAGGTGAGATCATGATTGCGAAAGTAAAATGGTTTAATAATGCAAAAGGTTTTGGTTTTATTGAACGTGAAGGAGAAGAAGATATTTTTATTCACTATTCTAATATTGATAAGAATGGTTATAAAACATTAAAAGATGGACAATTAGTTGAATTCGATATGATAAAAACCAAAAAAGGGAATCAAGCCGTAAATATAAAAATAGTAGATGAAATGCAAACTATCGAATAGATAGTTTTTTTCTTCAAAAGATTTCTTTCCTTTCTTTCTAAATTATGATAATATTAACTTAAGGAGGGATAATAGATGAATATCATTATCAGAGGATGTAAAATAGAAGTTACAGACGCCATGCAATCTTATGCAGAAGAAAAAATAAGGAAGTTAGAAAAATATTTAGAAAACGGTGAAAATGCTAGTGCTACTGTAGTAGTGAAGATTCATGGACATTTACATAAAGTAGAAGTCACAATACCCCTAAAGAATGTTATGTTGAGAGGAGAGGAAGAGCAAGAAGATTTTTATGCAGCAATTGATGTTGTAGTAGACAAGTTAGAAAGACAAATCAGAAAAAATAAAACTAGAATTCAAGCAAAGAAAAATAAAGAAGGAAAAGATTTTTCTTTTAACTTTATAGATGATAGCGATATAGAAGAGGAAGAACAAAAAATAGTAAAAAGAAAAAAAATAGAAGTAAAACCAATGAGTGAAGAAGAAGCAATCTTACAAATGGAGTTATTAGGACATCAATTTTATTTGTATAAAGATAGTGAAAAAGATAAAGTTGCCCTAGTTTATAAAAGAAAAGATGGAAATTATGGAATGATAGAAGCAGAATAGCTTCTTTTTCATTGACAGAAAGTAAAAAGTAGTTTAAGATACAAGTTATCAAAAGGAGTATAAATATGGGTTTAAATAATGGTAATGATATAATTTATTTAGGAAAGATAGAAGATATTTTAGAAATGGGAACACAATCAATTTTTATGACAGGATGGAATAAATTAAATCCATTCTTAGATGGATTTTGGATTAAAAGTGATCGCTTTCAATATTTTAAACCAATGAAAAATTATACTGATCTTATAAATGACTTATTAGGGGAAAAAATAACAGAATTTTTTCATCTACCTTCGGTTCATAATAAATTAGCTGAAGTATCTTTTCAAGGAGAAAAAATACAAGGACTTTTATCAGTTAAAGAAGAACAAAAACAATATACCTATCAAACAATAGAAAAAATGCTTTTAGAAAATGATCTTATGATAACTGCTCTATATAATATTAGAAATCTTTCTTTTATTAGGGCAATAGAAGAAGAATATAACGATTTTTTATTACCAAATCAGTTAAAAACTTTAATAATAAGAGATATCATTACAAATGAACAAAATCGTAAAATGCAAGATATTGTGATAAAAAAGAATATGGAAGTATTAGAAATATCACAAATTAAAAATTATGAACAAGAATGGAAATTATCAATTTTAGAAGATAGAGAAGATTGTGATGATTTAGATATCATAGAAGAGGAGATTCAATTAAATTACAGGATTAAAGGACTGTTATCTGTAACCGAAGAAGAAAAAGAATATATTAGAAAGGATAATATTTTTCAAGAAAATTTAAATCTGTTTATGAATATGGATATAAGAGGATTATTAGAACAAGTAGAATTAGAAACACATTTACCAATTAATCAGAAAGATTATGACTATTATTCTCTTTATCAAGAAACAGTAAAGCAAAAATTAAAAAAACAGAGATTTTTATCTTAAATAGTCACCGAAGTTTTTTTCTTTCTAAAAATAAAGACAAAAACTTTTATTCTCAATAAATTTTTGTTAAAATAACAGTACAGGAGATGATTATATGGAATTATTAAGAAAGTTATTTGATCATGAATATAAAGAATTAAAAAGATTTCAAAAATTAGCGGATGAAATAGATGCTTTAGATGAAAGTATGCAAAAATTATCCGATCAAGAATTAAAAAAGAAAACGGAAGAATTTAAGGAAAGATTAGGAAATAAAGAAACGGTAGATGACTTAGTTGTAGAAGCTTTTGCTGTTGCTAGAGAAGCTTGTTTTAGAGTAATTGGTGAAAAACCTTATTATGTACAGCTACTAGGTGCTTTAGCAATTCATTTTGGTAATATTGCAGAAATGAAAACAGGAGAAGGAAAAACCCTAACCTCAGTACTACCTGCATACTTAAATGCTTTAACAGGACAAGGAGTACATATCATTACAGTAAATGAATATTTAGCAGATCGTGATGCTCATTGGATGGGAAAAATTCATGAATTTTTAGGATTAACAGTAGGAATTAACTTAAGAGATATGACTCCACAAGAAAAGCAACAACAGTATGCTTGTGATATTTTATATTCAACCAATAATGAAATTGGCTTTGACTATTTAAGAGATAACATGGTGATTCGTAAAGAAGATCGTGTACAAAGAGGTTTGAATTTCGCTATTATCGATGAAGTGGATTCTGTTTTAATTGATGAAGCACGTACTCCATTAATTATTTCTGGTGGAGAAATGAAGAGTGCTAATCTTTATATAGATGCAGATAGATTTGCCAAATCATTAACCAAAGAAGAATATATTTATGATGAAAAAACCAAAAATGTCTCTTTATCAGAAGAAGGAGTACAAAAAGCAGAAAAAAGGTTTGGATTAGATAATTTGTATGATGTAGGAAATACAGAATTAGTGCACTATATCAATCAAGCATTACGTGCTAATTATTCTATGAAAAATGATGTAGATTATGTTGTACAAGATGGAAAAGTAGTAATTGTAGATCAATTTACTGGACGTTTAATGCATGGTCGTGCTTATAGCGATGGATTACATCAAGCAATTGAAGCAAAAGAAGGAGTGGAAATTCAACAAGAAACAAAAACGCTAGCAACCATCACTTTCCAGAATTTATTTAGAATGTATAAAAAATTATCTGGAATGACTGGTACTGCTAAAACAGAAGAAGAAGAATTTAGAAATATTTATAATATGTATGTAATTGAAATTCCAACCAATAAACCTGTCATCCGTATTGATAATCCAGATTTAATGTATGCTACCAAAGCAGGAAAATATCGTGCGATTGTGAACGAAATTGAAACAAGATATAAACAAGGACAACCGGTTTTAGTAGGAACCATTGCGATTGAAACAAGTGAACTAATTAGTAGTTTATTAAAACAAAAACATATTCCACATGAAGTATTAAATGCAAAAAATCATGCCCGTGAAGCAGAAATTATTTCCAAAATCGGATTAGGAAAGTCTGTTACGATTGCTACTAATATGGCTGGACGTGGAACGGATATTAAATTAAGTGATGAAATTCGAGAATTAGGTGGCTTGTGTGTAATTGGTACAGAAAGACATGAATCTCGCCGTATTGATAATCAGTTAAGAGGACGTTCTGGACGTCAGGGAGACCCAGGATTTACTCAATTCTATGTATCCATGGAAGATGAATTGATGGTCCGTTTTGGAACGGATAGAATTAAAGTTATGATGCAAAATTTAGGATTTAGTGAAGATCAAGCAATTAAAAGTAAAACCTTCACAAAAGCCTTATCCTCTGCACAAGCTAGAGTAGAAGGAAATAACTTTGATATTAGAAAACAGTTACTACAATATGATGATGTAATGAATAATCAAAGAGAAATTATGTATGGTAGAAGAAATGAAATTCTAGATGGAGAATCAATTCATAATACGGTATTAGAAACTTTTCGTAATCATATTTCAGATTTAGTAAATTCCCATATTTATCCAGAAGGTAGATTAACAAACGATGATATCAAAGATATTGTAGAATTTACAAATGAAAACTTCTTAAAGAAGGATATGAAAAAAGAAGAAATCGATAATAAAACACCAGATGAAATTATTACTATTATTACAGAAAAGTTAGTCAAAGAATATGAAGCAAAATTAAAAGAAGTACCACAAGAAATTCAAGATGAGTTTGAAAAGGCAATATCTTTAAATATTATTGATCATCATTGGACAGAACATATCAATACTTTATCGCATTTAAGAGAAGGAATTTATTTAAGAGGTTATGCACAAGAAGATCCACTTCGTGCTTATACGATGGAAGGATTCGATTTATTTGATAAAATGATGCAAAATATTGATAGAGATATTACGATTATGTTAGTTCGTTCTGAAATTAGACATAATATTGAAAGAAAAGAAGTATCTAAAAAGAAAATAACGAATGATAGTGATGAAAGTTTGAAGAAAACACCAAAGAAATCTACAAAAGTAGGAAGAAATGAACTATGCCCTTGTGGCAGTGGTAAAAAGTATAAAAACTGTTGTGGAAAGTAGGGTTGAATCCATTATAAATAAAGGGTTTTAAATCTAATACAAAATATGAAAATTACTAAATAATATGAAAAGTAATGAATTTTGTTTGCAAATTGTTTGCAAAAAAAGTTAAATGTTTGCAAAAATGAGAAGAAAACCTTATAAATTAAGGAATATTCTAATGCAAACATTTTTAATTGAGGTGATGTAATTGAAAAGACTTTTACAAATTAGTTTAGATACCTTATTGATTTCTATACTACCAATAATTATGTGGATAATTTTAGGCTTTACTATAACCAAAGAAATATCAAATGTCTTTTCTCTTACTTATCCTTTACAATTTTTTTATATGATATTCGTTAGTTTATTTGCAATAGGGCCTAACATTGCTTCAAAGAAAAATAATAATGAAGATATTGTTTATTCTAATATGTTATTTGGATTATTAATTGTTGGATTATTAACTTTAATATTAGTTATTAATGTGAATACATATATTAAATTAATGAATATGAATGTTAATACATATCATCATTTTTGTATTTACTCAATCATTTGGATGTATTTAAGTTTCATTATGCAAACAATTATGCAAAAACTTTATTATGATAATAAAAATAATGAATCCAATAAAATAAATATAATATTTAATTTAACTAACTTTATTTTAATTATTATACTTACATGTATTTTAAAGGATTATATTGCAATTATTATAACTTTAGTAATAGATTTTTTAATAGTATTTTTTGTATTTATAAAATATTATAAAAAAGCTAAATTTTGCTTGCAAATAAAAGAAAATATTAAATATACATCATTTAATATTTTAAGAAATTTAGGTATGTTTTTAATTTATGGAGTGGGATTTGGTAATAGTTTTTCTTATGGAGAAAAATATGCAACCGCAATAAATTTTGAAAGCATAACAACCGATACACAATGGGATATGTTATATTCAGTTGATACGGCAGCAAAAATAGATTTAGCTGAAAATAAATTTAATTATAAAGAATCACGGAAAAATGCATATAAGTTATTATCAATATTAATTTTTACAATTTTAATTATGAATTTTACGCTTTATTGGTATTTTAAACCCGATTTAATTATTTTAGTAATAATACTAGCAGTTCAAATAATAGATATGTTAATAGATCCATTAAAGACTTTAAGAATGAGTTATATACAAATAAATGATAATAATAAAAAGCATAATGTATTTTACTTACTATCAAGACTAATTCGTTTACTATGTTCATTTATACCAAGTGCATTTTGTACATATATTGGTCAAGCAATAGCTGCAATCTATTTATATGTTTATTCGTTGATTGCATGTAGAAATGTGAAAATTTTTAAATCGAGAAATAGTAATTAACTAAAAAATATGATACACTAAAATTAGTAAACGGATGCAAACAATGTTTGCGAAATGTTTGCAAATGAAAAAATATTTATAGTAACAATAATAACAAAAATACTATAAATACCAATGTTCCTAGTCTAGAAACTATTAGAAATAACAATAATATTATAAATACTATAAATACTGGAGTATGCTCAACTTGTGGCTCAGGGAAAAAATATAAAAATTGTTGTGGAAAGTAGTAGGTTTTATAAGGGTTTGCAAGGCATAGGGTTTTGAAAAAAATCATAAAAAACCCCTTAAAACTATAAAAATGTGCTCAAAATGTGCACAAAAAATTCAATTTGTTACCAAAAATGCCAAAAAGTCTCGTAAAAATCAAGGGGTTTCTCAATGGGAACATTTTGTGATAGCATTGTAAATCAGCATTCGTGCTGTTTTTTTATGTAATTAGTATATCCCTGTGTTACAGTAAAGCTTTTGATTTATTAAGTATAAATAAGAAATAAAGTTATAAAAGCCAATAAAATTTAACAAAAAAATTTATAGCATTGTTTTTTCATGTTATAATATTAAACGAGTAAATATTAACACTGGTGATAAAAATGAAATTTAAAGATATGAAGAGAGCTGTTGAATTATTAGAAAATGAATGAAATTTAGGTAAAATTGAAAGTGGTGCTAATGGAAGATTATGTGCATGGACTTATCTACTAGAAATATTAGAAGAAACAGAGCAATTTGTTTATTATAGGGAAAATGATAAATTGTTGGGATTTGCAGGTTATTCAAAACGGAACTCAAAAAAGCATATATTAAAGAAAAAATTTTAAATTAACTACTTTATATAATACAAAACCACAATTGTGTAATAAGCCAAATATAGTAACTACCTAGACTTATATTAGAATTGATGATATATAAAGGGAAATAGTCTGAAAATAAATATTTTCATCACTATGTGTGACTTGAACAAAGTGAAAGGAATGAGTGGTTAATATGAATAAAGAATATAAAGAAATAAAAAAAAAATTAATGGAAAACCCAGATAAAAGTATTTTAATATTAGGGACTATTGGGATAAATTTTAAAAATTTAAAATATCAATTAAAAACAGGAGAATTATATCAAAAAATACTAGATGATTTATTTATTACCAAATATGGTTATACTAACATTAATATGAATCAAAATAATGTCAAATCCGTTGAAAAATTAATTAAAATAAAAAAAGGAGAACCTTTATTTAGCAATAAAATTATTCCGTGTGATTTAATAATATTTATTTATGTAAATCCCAAAATATTAAGAATATTATGTGCTAGAGAAAATAAGTATTATGATGAAGCACTTAAATTACAAAATCAATTATTAAAAAAATTAGATAGTGAAAAACGCCCGTATATTAAAGTAGAACTTTATAAAAACATTACTGGTTTGAATCATGTAGGTAGAAATGTTTACATATGTGGTAATTATAATGGTTTTCTTACCGATAAAAGAGATATTGCTAAATATGACGATGAAAATAATACCTTTTTTCATTTTCCTTATATTAAACCTGTCAAAAATATTAATGATCTTCAAAAAAAACAAGGATTTCTATTACTTATTTATGATAATTTTTTAGAAGTAAAAGATTGTCTTAGTATAGATAAAAAATATCGTAAATTATTTAATCATTTTAATTTAGTTTATATTATTACTGAAGATGAAGAAAAAATTAAGCAAGGGCATATTAAATATACTAACATTAATTTTGCAAATGAAATACTTGATGATTATGATATAACTGAATTGTATTATGATTATATTTTAAATACTGAAAGAATAAATTTTTCTTCCTCTAAAATTAAAATTCTTTCTGATATAAATAAATTTTTGAAGAATAAAAAAACTATAAAAACTAATGATTTAGCAAATGAATTTAGTGTTTCAATGAGACAAGCTGAAAGATATATGATAGATTACAATAAGTTATATCAAAATGTTGGCTATGATTATAGTAAAAATGAATGGTATATTATACATTAGCGAAAATACAAAAAATACATTATTGCTTTTTTAAATAAGAAAATAATGTATTTTTTTATGTCGCTTATAAAAGCCCAAAAAATTCTATGCTATAATGTTTTTCAAGAAAGGAGAAAATATAAAATATGCATGGTATTAAAGTAACAAAGAAGGTTGCCAATATCATCAGATTAAAAGAAAACATTATTGATCAAATGCTCGAGTTAAAAAAGAATTTTCTTAACAAAGGAGTAAGACAATACATCGATCGATTAATGTATGATAATGTATCTTGGAGTGATGAGTTAGAATCTAAATATATTCTCTATTGCATTGCAAAGTATATTTTTGGATTAGAAGTTAAAGAAGTAAAGGCGCCTTTACCAAAATTACCCATGGCTAGTTATGATTCTAGTTTTCATTATGATGCAGATGCTCTAAATACCTTACTCAACCAAAAGGAGGATATTATTGAACAATGCAAGTTGCTACGAGACCACCAAGATATGAAAGGATTGGAAGAATATTTTGATTACGTATTTGAATGGTATGAGTATGATATGACACTTGCAAATCAATCTAGAGAATTTGAAATCTATTGTATCAACAAATATTTTTATGGATTAGATGTTCCCAAAGTGAAACCAAGGCCTCTTGACTTACGTTCTTATATTCATGAACGAGTAGTTCATGAAAAAATCGAAATTCCTGATCATTTTACTGATTTTGAAGAAATAAAGAAAGGAGACAAAGTAAAGATTTTAACTGGTCCTTTTACAAATATGATTGGTCCTGTATCTAATATAAATACTGAATTGTTACAAGTAACAGTTATGATTAAATTATTTGAGCAAGAAATGCCTATCGAGATAGATATGAATACGGATAAGGTCTTGAAGGTAGATGATGATATATGAATGAATGCATCTCTTTAATATGTAGTAGGAGTCCTAAAGAAAGGATTCCTCTACTCCTTAATTTTTTATATGAATATGGAATACTTCAAAATAAAAAGGTTTACCTACAATCTTTTGATTTAAGTTCATACTACTATATAAATCGTTTAGTTTCCCTAATTTCTAAAATAGAATTTAGACTTGTTGAAAGTTATATGTTTCCCATTGAAACTAAAACATTGTCATTAAAAAAAGAAAAAATGGATTATAACGAATTTATGTCAGCATTGGAAAAAATACGTAATTCTCACATTGTAATAAGTAGTAATAAAGTTTTTAATGAAGATTGGCTAGATTATATATTTGATAAAACAATTGAGCCTTATGATGTCATTATAATTAATGATTTTGACAAACTTTTAAAAAAATCACATAAAGATATAAAAACAATTAAAAAAACTATTGAACAGTACAGTGAAAAATATAATACTTATGTAATTTTATTTGCGAAAGATAGTGTATTAATAAATAAATTTTTAGATTGGAAAATTGCTAAAGTAAATGACCCATTAGAATTTGTATTTGATGATAAAAACTATAATCTTATAGATATAAGTTAGGAGTTGATGAAAATGCCAGAAAGAGTAGAATTTAAAGTTTTTACCAAAATGACTAAGGATAGCATTATTGATTTTAAAGAATTAATTAACTATGCTAAAAGTATAGGATTAAATCAATTAGCTATTACTGATTTTAATAATGTTTATATGTTCCCTAAAATAGATAAATATTTAAAAAAAAATAATATTACTGATTTTAAAATGATCTATGGAGTAGTAGTAAAAATGCTTGTGTTTGATACGATTATCCCTATTACGATATTAGTAAAAACCCAAGAAGGATTAAAAAATTTATATAAAATAATTACTAAAATGAAAACAACGAATTTAGATAAATATGGCAAAGAAGTAATTACGAAAGATGAATTAGTTTCTTTAAGTAATGGTTTATTATACGGTTTAGATTTAACTTATATGGAAGATATATATAATGATTTAGAAGATTATCAAACGAAAGATGATTTAATATGGTGGGATTTTATTGAGGTAAATTCAGCTTTAGATAAGAAATATTTAAAAAGAATAATAAATATTGCTAAAGATATTAATAAACTTGTTATAGCTACCGGCAATGTTTGTTATTTAAAAAAAGAAGAACAAGAAGATTATAAAAAGATTTTTAAAGATAATAAACTAGGAAGTTATTTAAAAACAACTAAGGAAATGTTAAATGACTTTAACTTTTTAGAAGAGGACTTGGCATATGAGATAGTTGTCAAAAATACAAATAAACTTGCCAGTTTAACTGAAGATATTAAAATACTTAGTGATAAATGTTATTTACCCCAAATTAAAGATAGCAAAAATAAAATATTAAATATAATAAATAAAAAATTAAATGAATTATGTGGTAAAACTATTCCAAACATTATTACAAACAGAATAAAGGAAGAATTATATGGTAAAGATAATTCTGGTAAATATGGAATAATTAATATGAATACAGAATCTATATTTTTATTATATAAAAAACTTGTAGATAAATCTTATAACATGGGATATCCTTTATTTGTTAGAGGTGGCATTGCTTCCTCCTTCATTGCGTATTTAATGGGTATTACAAGTATAAATCCACTTCCTCCTCATTATTATTGTCCTAAGTGTAAAAAGTTCAATTTTAATGATACTTTAACTGAAGATTATGGAATAGATATGCCTAATAAAAACTGTCCAAAGTGCCATAGTGAACTAAAAAAAGATGGTTTTAATATCCCTTATGAAAACTTTTTAGGTTTAAATGTTGAAAAAATTCCAGATATTGATATTAATTTTGCTGATTGTATTCAAAAAGATTTAATCAATTATTTTATCGATTTTTGGGGAAAAGATTATACGATTAAAGCAGGAGTTATTAACCTAATGCAACCTGTCAGTGCGAAAGAAGAAATCATACGCAAAAACTTAGATATAAATGATCTAGAAAAATCCAAATTAGCTAAAAAATTAGAAGGTAAATTGAAAAACATTGGCCAACATCCTGGTGGTTTATTTTTAATACCTAAAGATAAAGAAATATATGATTTTACTCCTTGTAACTATCCCCATAACAATAGTAATTATAATTATTTAAGCACACATTTTGACTATCATGATATGAATCTAAATATTATTAAGTTTGACATATTAGGACATAGAATACCTACATTAATAAAAGAGTTAGAAGATTTAACTAAAGTTAAATTAGCTGATATACCATTAAATGAAAAAAATGTTTACGATTTAATAAATAAGAGGAATACAGAAGATTTGTTTGAATTAAATGATGATTTTGCTAAAACTTTAATAAATATTATAAAACCACGAAATTTTGCAGATTTAGTTAAGATAATCGGTCTTTTACATGGTAATGGTATAACAAATAAGATTAAAAAATTAACAAAAAATAAAGAATTAATGAAAGACATAATAGTTTATCGAGAAGATATTTTATCATTTTTACTGAAGCATAATATAGAGTATAAAAAAGCTTATGAAATAATGAATCTTATTGGTAAAGATAAGCTAAATAACTTTGAATGCTGGAATAATTATAAAAAAATTCTACTTAACAAAATTTCTGAAGAAGATATCTCTAATTTGGAAAATATTGGTTATGTACCTTTAAAAGCTCACATTATTTCTTATGCTTTAATTGCATATAAATTTGCTTGGTATAAAGCTAAATTTCCAACTATTTTTATCGAGTTAATGAGAAAATATCAAGAATAGTTATGGGATGATTAAGGATGAAATTAAAAGATGAAAAGATCAATAATTTATTTAAAGCAACAATTTCCTTTGAGAACAATAATGATACTAACATAATTTTGTATTTAGTTTTTAATGGAAAAGAGAAATTAAAAGGATTTATTCCTCAAATAAAATTCAAAAAATGGGGAGAAAAAAGTTTTTTAACTGTAAATATCAAAAAAATCAAAATTTTGGAAGATTTAAAAAATTTGAGCAAATCTGATAAATTATATATCAAAGATGTACTAGAATATGTAAAAGCACATCAACAACAACTATTAGATTATTGGAATGCTGATATACCAGAATTTGAAGCAAAACAAGTATTTTTTGATGAAAAAAAAGAACACTTTGGATGTACTAACCTATCTAAAAAAGTTACTAATTTACCTATGAATTTACTTCTTTATTGTCCTTATACCCTTGATAGAGATAATATTATATTTTTTCAAAATGATTATGGGAAACTTAATTATAATAATATGATTATGATGAGTGTTAATCAAGATAATCCACATGTACTAGTAAATAGAAAAATAAATATAAAAGAGGTGGATATGGTATTATTAAAAAAATTTATCAAAAAATATTATAAAGAATTAACGGAATATAACAATGATAGTATAAATGATAGAGATATTTGATTTAATTGTCAATGAAAAAGGAAACAAAAAAAAGTATTCAAATTTTTAACTTTGATGAGAATAATAATTGGTTCACCCAAAATTAAATTGCTAGTATATCTAAAATTGATCAGCATAAAGTTGAAGCATTTTTTAATCCTTGTGAGATAGTAGGTAAACTTTATAAAGCCTCTTTAGATATAAAGAAATTAGACTATGCTATTAAATTATTACAAAAACATGATATAATAATGGCAGATTTTGATAAGAAAAGAATTTCTAAAGATTATTTATTAGACTATTCTAAAGATGTTAATATAAAACCAAGAAATATTAATCAAAAACTTGAATGAAATAACATGATTGAATATGAAACAATTTGTAAGTGTACCACAAAATATTTATTATCCCAAAGAAAAGATAAAAATAAAATAATTGTTTTAGAATACAATGCTAAAATGAGTATATCTTTAACAAAAATTTAGAAAGTAAATTACGATAATCATTTTATTAAGAAGGAGGTATAAAGTGGAAGTAAAAATTATTCAAGGTACGAAACAAATCGGTGGTTGTATAGCCGAAATAAGTACAAGCAAAGGTAAAATATTAATTGATTATGGTGATAATTTGGATAACACAGACCAAATTTTAATTCCTGGCTTAACTATAAAAGATGATCTACCTAGTGCTTATAAAGCGGTATTTATTACGCACTCTCATGGTGATCATATTGGTTGTGCTTCTTTAATAAAAAAAGATATTCCTATTTATGTAAATAGAGAAAGTATGGAAATTCATAATAATTTATGCTACTTTACTAGAAGTTATAAAAAAGTATTAAGAGTAGAAAAAAATAATATTAAATTTTTTGAATTTAATAAACCAATTATTGATAATAATATACCTAAAGTAACACCTTATATAGTTGATCACTCTTCTTATAATTCAGCAATGTTTTTAATAGAAGAAGATGGAAAGAAAATTCTTCATACTGGTGATTTTCGTAATCATGGTAAAAAAGGTTCTTTATTGACAAAAGTTTTAAAAGAGATAGGACCTGTTGATTTACTAATTTGTGAAGGTACTACCTTAGGAAGTGAGAATCGTAATTTTACCAAAGAATCTGATTTAATTAAAGATTTTAAAGAATTACTCAAATATGATCAAATCTATTTTATGTGTTCAAGTACGAATATTGATCGAATAGTTAATTTATATAATAGTTTTAAGCATACTCATCGTTTTATTATAGATTTATGTATGAATTCGATTACTAGTAAATTAAAAAATATTCCAAATTCCAACACATTTTCAGATGTTATAACGTTTGTAAGTCCTAAACAAAGCAAAATAAAAGAACCATATCAGCGTTATATACGACATACCAATAATGTAATTTTTGATTTACCCTTTGATGAAAAATTTGCCGTTTCTATAAAACAATCAATGGAAGATTATTTGATAGCTAATAAAAATAAAATAAAAAATGCTTGTTTTATATATTCTATGTGGGATGGATACATTGATCCATCTTGGCAGGATGCTAAGTTAAGAAATTTCATCGAACTTTTAAAAAATGAATTACACATGGACTTTAAAAAAATTCATACCTCAGGACATGCCAGTAAAAAAGCAATTGAGAATTTAAAAAAGATAGTTAAACCTAAGCATGTCATTGTAATTCATACGATTGATAGTTCTGAGGCGAAAGAGGAAGCTAAAGAAATATTTGGCAAAAGTCTTTTAGATATTACTGATGGAAAAACTTTTAATCTGGAGGATTTATGATTATAAATAATATTAATTTAAAGAAATTTAGAAAAAAATATGCAAGTAGTAAAGAATTTATTATAAAAATTAGAGATAAAGACAAAGAGATAAATAAAAATAGAGAGTGTCAAGATATTATTTATTACAATGGGATTAAAGCATTTTGCGTTGAAAATAAATCGTGTGATGCGAAACATGTAAAAATAAGTATTCCTGAAAATATTTATAAATTAAATAGAACTAATTTTACTAATTTAATAAGATTAAGTTCCAATGATATTTATGAAAAAATAAATACTTTTTTAGATAATATTTGTTTAATCAGAGAAAGCATGAAATCTTATTTTAAAATTTCACTTTCAGAAGGAAAACTTAAATTTGGTAGATCTTATTTTGAAGATACATATAGTGCTCAAGGTAAAAAACTGAGCGAATATAAAAAAGTTAGGTCTTTTGCATGGAAAAGATTAGAACTACTGGAAGAACAATTAAATAAATTAGGTACTAGTATTAATCTAGAGAAAATAAAAGCAGAACTGAATAATTTAAAACCTGAAGGAGAAATTAAATTTACATTAAAAAATAGTGATAAGTTAACAAATAGAAAAATAGTAGAGGTTGAAACATTATTTATTTTGTATTTAACATTCACTAAGATAGATGGAAAGCTAAAAAATGATAATCGTACTGGTTTTAAATTACCATATATGAAGATTGATATTAGTTATCATGATATTGATGTAAGTAAACTTAATAATTTTAATTCCGCAGTAGAAAATGCAATATTAGCCTATGAAAAAAATACGAAAGAAGAATTAGAAAAAAAATATCAGCATTATTTTATGTTAAGTAAAATGTTACAAAATAATGGTTTACCAAAATGCCAAGCTTTTGAAGAAGAATATTATACTTTTGAAAGTGATGGAGAAAAAAATGAAGGAAAAGATCGCGGACGGATTGATTGTATCTTTTTAGAACCAAAGAAAAGCCAATCTGAAATATATTTAATTGAATTAAAAGTAAACGAAGGGGTAATAGGTAAAGTAAATGATTTAGAAGAGCATGGCATAAATACACATTTATATGATATTGATAAACTGCTTAAAAATGATGATAAATTAAATTTAAACGATTTTCTAAAAAATATAGTTAATCGTTATAATTATCGAAATAAAATATTAGGTAATTTTAATAGAATTCATGATAGTGAAAAATGTAATTTACATTATTGGATAATTTGTGCTATAAATGGTAAAGATTTTGATGAGGAACAAAAGCATGCTAAAAAAGTATTAAATAAAATTAAAAAACTTGAAAAAGATGATGTTATGAATAAACTAAAAGTTGTTAACTTTTTAAAAGAAAATAGTAATGAGTATTATTTAAAAACATATGATGGTAAAAGATGTGATATAAAACTTTTATTTAATGTTTGGGAATCCAAAGGAGATATGGACAAAAATAAATTTTTAACAATTGAAGAATTTAGAGAATATTATAATATATAAATTTTGAAAAGAAATTGCGAAAATTATAACTATTTTTATAAAAAATAATACTAATGAAATCAGATATTATAGATAAGATAGTGAAATATAAAACATGATTTCACTATCTTTTTTGTTTATTTTATTGTCTTTGTGCTTTTTTAAAATCCTGGTATATGAATATGTATGAAAGGATGACACACATAGTATCATGAAATGTAACAGATATTACAAAGTTAGAAAAATTAAATACATTGGTAAAAGCTACTAAAATTCGACTTTTTTGAAATCAATTTATGATATAATGATAAAAAGAATAGAGGAAAAAAATGGAAAAAGATTTGATATTAAAAGTTCTCATTTTTATATTAGCATTATCGGGATTAATCATAGCATTTGTGTCTGATAGAATCAATCAAAAAGAAACAAAACCAAAAGAAATCACTTATGAAATTATTGATGAAAACGAAAACTGTTCAGAAGCTTTAGAAGAAATAGCGAGAGATAACGAACTCGTTTATTATTTACCATGCATAAAAAGTAATCAAATCAAAATAAAATTTTCCGATCAAACCGAATATTCTTTAAAAGAAGTATTAGAAAAAAATATCTTAACAATAAACGAATTGAAAGAAAAAGGATTAAAAATAATAGAATACCCCTTAGAAGAAGCAGTAGATGAGAATTACATAGAGGAAATACCAGAAAATGCAAAAAAATTTTTAACTCTCATAGAAGATGATTCGATTATATTAACAGAAGAAGAAATTGAAAGATACAATGAAGAAATTAAAAAGAAAGCAGATATGGTATATGATTTAGAAAAAACAACTTCCCTTACCAAATCAGAAATTTTATCTTATATCAATAGCTATCAATTACCAACATTACCAAAATATAATGGAAATACGACGTTAACCAAAAATAATACACAAAGTATTCTAGATAACAGAAATTTAGAAGCGGTAAAAGATTTAGAAACGATTCCGAAAGGATTAATTATCAAAAGAGCAAATTTAAGATCTTTTCCAACCGATGTTCATTTTTATTATCAAAAAAATGTAGCAGATTACGATAGTATTCAAGAAACGGAACTTCATGTTGCTACACCAGTTTTAATTTTACATGAAAGTAAAGATCAAATATGGGATTTCATCATCAGTCCTTTTTATGTAGGATGGGTAAAAAAAGAAAATATTGCTTTAGCAACCCAAGAAGATTGGAATAATTTTGTTTATCATAATTCTTTTGCTATTATTACAGAAGCACAAATAGAAGTAGAAGATACGATATTAGATATGAGTGTAAAATTACCCTATATTGGAGTTACCAAAGAAGGTTATCAGTTGATACTGCCTAGAAAAAAAGAAGATGGAACAGTAGGCCAAAAACAAATCACGATTCCCAAAAATCAAGCACATATAGGCTATTTACCCTATACCAAAAGAAATGTTTATATTCAAGCTTTTAAATATGAAGGAATCCCCTATAGCTGGTCAGGGATGGACCAAGGAGTAGATTGTTCTAGCTATGTAAGTAATATTTATCGTAGTTTTGGGATCAAATTTCCTAGAAATACTTCTAGTCAAAATAAAAGTGTTGGAACAATAATTGACGTAGGAAACCAAACAGTAAATCAAAAGCTAAGTAAGATGCAAAATACCAATCCTTCTTTACTATACCAAAATGGACATGTTATGTTATATCTTGGAGAGTTAGATGGAACGAACTATATCATTCATGCTCCAGGTGGAAAACAAGTATCTGTAACAGCATTAACAGAATCTTCCAGTTATCTACAAGCAATCAACAAAATTGTAAAAGTGGATAAAAGTTTTTTAGAAAAATAAATATCCACAGAAAATGTGGAAAACGTGATAGAATGAAAATGGTGGTAAAAATGAAAACAATCACAATCAAACAGCCTTTTGCTACATTAATAGCAGAAGGACTCAAAGAATATGAATTTCGTACTTGGAAAACCAAATATCGTGGAGATATTTTGATTCATGCAGGAAAAGGAATCGATAAAAAAGCAATGAAAAAATATGAATATTTAAGTTTAGAGTACCCACAAGGTTGTATCATTGCGAAAGCAACATTAACAGACTGCATTTGGATAGATAAAGATGCTAGAAAAATGTTAAAAGAAAAAAATGCCAATATTTATGAACATATCATAAACCATACAGAATGGGAAGGATATGGCTTTCAATTAAAAAACATTCAAAAAATAAAACCAATTTCGGTGAATGGAAAATTAAGTTTCTGGGAATACGATTTTCCACAAGAATAAGAAAAAGAATAACAGGAATTATCTTTCGAAATTCTTTTTCTTTTCTGTTTTGTAAGAACATGCTATAATAAGTACAGAAAATAAGAAAAGGTGAAGAATGATGGAAGGAAATGAAATTAAAAAAGTATTAGAAAAAAATCAAAAAGAAATTTTATCTCTATGGAGGTCACTTTGACATCGAAAAGAAATTAGCAGAATTAAAATCTTTAGAAGAAGAAATGTCAAGTCCTACTTTTTGGGACCACAAAGAGCAAGCTGATTTAACGTTAGAAAAGATGCAAGAGTTAAAAAATTTGACACAAGAAATTAAAAATTTAAAAGAAAAAAACCAAAATAACTTGGATTTTATAGAACTATTATTGGTTGAAAAAGATGAAGAATTAATACAAAATTTAGAAGAAGAAGTCAAAAATGAAACCAAAGAGTTAGAAAAATTATCGATTTTACTACTTTTGAATGGTCCCTATGATAAAAATAATTGTACGTTAGAAGTCCATGCAGGAGCGGGAGGTACAGAGGCTTGTGATTGGGCAAATATGTTATATCGAATGTATCTTCGCTATTGTGAAAAAAAAGGATTTCATACCACTCTTTTAGATTATCAAGAAGGAGAAGAAGTAGGAATCAAAAGTGCAACCATAGAAATCAAAGGAACCAATGCATATGGATATTTAAAAGGGGAAAAAGGAGTACATCGTTTAGTAAGACTATCTCCCTTTGATGCCGCCAACAAAAGACACACTTCTTTCGCTTCTATTGATATTATTCCAGAATTTGATAATACTATTAATATAGAAATCAATGAAAAAGATTTAAAGATTGATGTCTATCGTTCTAGTGGAAAAGGTGGCCAAGGAGTAAATACTACCGATTCGGCAGTAAGAATTACCCATCTTCCTACCAAAACTGTTGTCACTTGTCAAAATGAAAGAAGCCAAATTCAAAACAAAGAAACCGCAATGAAAATATTAAAAGCAAAACTTTATGTATTAGAACAGGAAAAGAAAAATCAAGAGTTAAATCAAATAAAAGGAACTTATCAAAATATCGAATTTGGTTCACAAATCAGAAGTTATGTCATGCATCCCTATTCCATGGTAAAAGATCACAGAACAAATCAAGAGACGAGTAATGTTGGAAAAGTATTAGATGGCGATTTAGATTTATTGATAGAATCATATTTAAAAGGGGAATCATATGAAAAAAAAGAATAAAAAGGTACGAAATGATAACAAAGAAAAAGATTTAGGAAAAAGATATGCAGGATTAGTAATTGGTGCTTTTTGTATTGCCAGTGCTTTTAATCTATTTCTCTTACCAAATGATTTAGTATTTGGAGGAGTAAGTGGTTTATCTATCATTGTAAAAGAATTTTTTCCAATCGATCCATCTATCTTTATCTTAATCGTATCCCTTTTCTTATTAGTAGTTAGCTTTTTAGTGTTAGGAGTGGAACAGACAAAAGGTTCTATTATTGGTTCTATTTTATTTCCCATTTTTGTCAATCTAACAGCAAATATCAGTAGCTATGTTCCCCTTGATACTTCCAATTTATTTTTATCCGCCATTTTTGGGGGAATGGTCTATGGATTTGGAGCAGGATTGGTTTTTCGATCTGGTTTCACAACAGGAGGAACAGATATTATCAATCAAATTATTTCCAAATATTGTCATGTCAGTATGGGAAACGCAATGTTAATGAGCGATGGTTTAATTGTAGTAAGTGGTGTATTCTTCTTTGGAGTAACCAAATTAATGTATGCTCTTATCGTTGTTTATATTATTGGTTTAATGACAGATAAAGTGTTATTAGGAATTTCAAATTCAAAAGCTTTTTATATTATTACCAAAGAAGATGAAAAAGTAAAAGATTATGTTTTAAATGAATTACATCATTCTGTTACGATTTTCGATGTAAAAGGTGGCTATACCAAGGAAAAAGATCAAGTTTTATTATGTGTTGTTCCAACGAATGAATATTACAGATTAAAAGAAGGAATCCAAGAAATTGATCAAGATTCATTCTTTGTTGTATGTGATGCTTATGAAGTATTTGGAGGAGAATAGATATGGAATTATTTCAAAAAGGAAAAGAATCAACAATCAGTATTTTAGAAACAGTAAGAAGTAAAAGATTAATTTCAAGATATACCATTTTAATTGTTTCTTTATTTCTATCAGCCTGTTACTTTAATTTACTACAATTACCTAGTCAAATTGTGACAGGTGGATCAAGTGGTGTATCCATTATTTTAAATGCTTATTTTGACTTAGAACCTTCTAAAGTAGTCTTTGCAGTCTGTTTAATTTTATTATTAGTAGGATTTATCTTTTTAGGAGTAGAAAAAACATCGGGTGCAGTAGTATCTACCATTGTTTATCCATTCTTTATTGATATAACATCGAATATCGGTCAATATATTCAAGTGGATATTTCTGATAAAATCTTAATTTCCGTTTTTATTGGAATCTTATCAGGAATCACAACTGGAATGGTATATAAAGTAGGATTTAGTAATGGAGGATTTTCTATTATCAGTGAGATTATTTCAAAGTATCGAAAAATTCCTATCTCCAATACGAGTTTTGTGATTAATTTACTGATTGTTTTAGCAGGTGGAATCAGTTTTGGATGGACCATGGTCATGTATGCTGTAATTGTTTTATATATTTATAGTATTATCTTAGATAGAGTTTTAATTGGAGTATCCAAGAATAAAGCGTTATATATTATTACCTCAGAAGAGGATAAAGTAAGAGATTATATTATGAATGGATTAAAACATGGAGTAACGATTTTCGATGTAAAAGGTGGGTTCCATGATAAAAAAAGAAAAGTATTAATGACTGTTATTCCTAATAGAGAGTACTTTAAACTAAAAGAAGGATTAAAAGAAATTGATAAAGACTCCTTCTTTATCGTAACAGATGCTTACCAAGTATATGGAGGAGAGTAAAGGTTATTGAGAATTTGAGTTCCGGTAAAATTTTATAGAATTATTGAAATAGCAATAAAAAAATGTTATGGATACTAAACAATTTGTCTTTATTGCATTCTGTTGATATTTATTGACTAATTTTGCAACTGTTGTAAAAAAAATACCGAAACTCAAATATCACTATTTGAGTTCCGGTAAAAAATAGGAGCAAAAGAAAAAAATGAATTTGTTTTATCCACAGATTCATTTTTTTGTGCAAA
>CANPVK010000005.1 GCA_947581715.1 uncultured Bacilli bacterium | reverse complement strand
CTATCCTGTTAATGATTTATCTAGAGGTTGTAGTGTGGATGATATTGTGGGTGTTGTGGCAATTACCGTAGTGCAAGCACAAAAAAATATACAAAATCAGGAAAAGTGATATAATAAGGGTTATTGAAATATTCCTAGTTAGTAGGTTTGTTATAAAAATCTGATATCATCATGAAATTTGTTTCGAATAGGTGGTGTTTTATGAAAAATAGAATTTTCATGTTAAAATATAATGAGGCGCTATTAAAAAATCAAATTCGCTTAGAAAAACAGTTAAAAATGGTAAAAGAAGAAATTGAGAAGCAACAAAAAACTTGTAATCATGTTAAGGTTATTTTAGGGTTTCATGGTTCTTATCCTTATCGTGATGCAGTAGAGGAAATGTGTTTATTTTGTGGGGAAAAAGTATTAGATTCTTATCTTCCTTGTATAGATGCTGTTTATTATAAAAAAACGCGTTATTCCAATGGAGCAATGGAGGAACAAAGATTAGGAAGGCTTCAGGAAATTCGTGATTTATGGCTTCAATATGCGAATCAAAATCCTACTCTTCATGAGGATGAAATATTAGAAAAAGTAAAAGAAGACGTTCGTAGTGATCAAGAAAAAATCAATGTATTGGAAAGAAAATTAAATTACACTTTTTAATACTAGAAAATAGAAAGGATTGATTTTATGATAGGAAGATTAGAAGTAATCGAAAAGAAATATCAAGAATTACAAAATGAATTAGCGAAACCAGAAGTATATAATGACAGAAACAAAATGAAATCTTTATCTAAAGAGGCTAGTGATTTAGAAGAGACAGTTCATACTTTTCATGAGTACCAAAAAGTACTTCATGATATTATTGATACGGAAGATATGGTAAAAGATCCTGAAATGGGAGAATTAGCGAAAGAAGAATTAGTATCTTTGGAAGAACAGAAAAAGAATTTGGAAGAGAAATTAGAAATTTTATTAATTCCAAAAGATCCTAATGATGATAAAAATGTTATTGTGGAAATACGTGGTGCTGCTGGTGGTGATGAAGCCAATATTTTTGCTGGTGATTTGTATCGTATGTATTCTAGATATGCCGAAAAACAAGGGTTTAAAACAGAACTGATTAATGCAGAAGAAGGAGAAGCTGGAGGTTTTTCCCAGATTGAATTTATGGTAAAAGGAGATGGAGCTTACTCTAAATTAAAATATGAAAGTGGTTCTCATCGTGTACAAAGAGTTCCTGAAACAGAATCTCAAGGAAGAATTCAAACCTCTACTGCTACTGTTTTAGTAATGCCAGAAGTTGAAGATGTTAATATTGAAATTAATCCAAGCGACTTAAGAATTGATATTTATCGTTCTAGTGGATGTGGTGGACAAGGGGTCAATACTACCGATTCTGCTGTTCGTATTACTCATCTTCCTACGAATACGGTAGTAACTTGTCAAAATGAGAGAAGTCAAATTCAAAATAAAGAGCAAGCTATGAAAGTACTAAAAGCTAGGCTTTATGAACAAGAACTACAGAGACAAGAACAAGAATTAGGAACTGAAAGAAGGAATAAGATTGGCACAGGAAATCGTGCTGAAAAAATTAGAACATATAATTATCCTCAAAATCGTGTGACAGATCATAGAATTGGCTATACTACTAATAATCTTGATAGGATTATGAATGGTAGTTTAGATGAATTGATTGAAGCTTTGATTGAGGAAGATCAAAAAAGAAAGTTGATGGGGGATTCCAATGAATAAACAAATGGCTATTTGTTTAAGGTGTGGAAAAGTACAAGTTCGTACTGATTTGGGGTATCTTGGAAACGCACCTTATATTGTTTTACAAAAATCAATGATATGTCCACGATGTGGAATGGAAACAAAACATATTGCTACAAAAGATATTAAAATGTTGAAGAAACAATTAACAGACTCTATTTATAAACCACTTGATACATATATCTTTCATTTAATTAAGGAATAAAAATGACAGTAGAAGAATTAATTATAGAAGGCAAAAAGTATGTTCATTCCACTCATGCTAAAATGATTTTAGCTGACATATTAGGAGTTGGCACTCTTGAACTTCTTACTATTTTAGATCAAAAAGTAGATGATAATTGTGTTTTGTTGTATCAGCAAAAAATTCAAAAATTAATGGAAAATAAGCCAATTCAATATGTGATTGGGAATGTTAATTTTTATGGATATTCTTTTTTGGTTGATGAAAATGTATTGATTCCTAGATTTGAAACGGAAGAATTAGTAGAGAATACTTTGTCTTATATTGAAAAATTATTTGATCATCGTGATTTAAAAGTGATTGATTTGGGATGTGGTAGTGGCTGTATAGGAATTACTTTAAAGAAAAAAATTCCTTCTTTGAATGTTACATTATTAGATATTAGTCCACTTGCTTTAGAAGTAGCTAAAAAAAATGCTAACAATTTAGGGGTTTCTGTTTCTTTTATAGAAGGAGATATGTTAGAAAATATTCATGAAAAATTTGATGTTATTATTTCGAATCCTCCTTATCTTTGTGATTTAGAAAAAATTGATCCTTTGGTATCTCAAAATGAACCACCTCTTGCTTTATATGGTGGAGAAGATGGTTTGGATTATTATCGAAAGATTTTTTTGAAAGCACTTTCTTGTGTTTCTGCTTCTTTTTTAATCGCTTTAGAAATTGGAGAAGATCAAAGGGAGGCAATTGTTACTTTGGCTAAAACTACTCTTCCTACTGCTACGATTGAAGCAAAGAAAGATTTGCAGGGAAGGGATCGTATGATTTTTATTTTTCAAAAATAAAAAAACTGTTGGTGTGCTTAATTTTAAATTTATGAATAAAGATATGAATTCGGAATAATTATTAATTATTCGTGTTATATGATATTATTCTAAAATTTTGGTGAAAAGTGATTTCTGTAAAACTATGAATATTTGTATATAAATATTAGTAAAAAAGACATTTTAAAAAATGCCTTTTTTCTTTTTCCTATTTTTTAAGTTTTAACGTGATTCTTTTATGAATGAATCAATTCTTGTATAAAACATATCAATTTCTATCAAGATATAAGCAGAGGGTGATTGAATGAAAAAAATTATTATTTTGATAGCTTTGTTTATTACATTGGGATTTTTTATGCAGGAATCAAAAGAAATTTTAATTCCTCCGGAGGCTATTCGTTTTCGAGTTATTGCGAATAGTAATAGTAAGGAAGATCAAAAGACCAAGATATTAGTTCGAAATCAGATTCAAAAGCAACTTGTGAAAGATGTTAGTGAAATAGATAATTTATTAGATGCAAGACATCAACTTCAATCAAATGTAAGCCAATATGAAGAAATTGTAGAAGACACTTTATTGTCCAATCAAATTACATCTACTTATGCGGTTCGTTATGGACTTCATTATTTTCCAGAAAAAATATATAAGGGGGTTAAATATGAAGATGGTTATTATGAATCATTAGTGGTTACTCTTGGGGATGGATTAGGAGATAATTGGTGGTGTGTGTTATTTCCTCCATTGTGTTTGTTAGAAGCCGAGGAAACAGAAGAAACAACAGAAGTAGAATACCAGTTTTTTATTAAAGAACTTATCGACAAATATTTGAAATAAATTTATAATAAATTTTAAGAGGTGTTTGCTGTGATAAGACAAAATATGCATATTCATTCTAGTTATTCTTGGGATTCTAAATTAAATTTAGATACTATTGCTCATATTTTAGTTGAAAATCATATTTCGTATGGGGCTATTACTGATCATGTTGAATTTGATCGAGAGGATGTTTTAAGTGTTATTAAAAGATTAAATATACGAAATGAAGAAATTAACCATATTAACCAATTGTATCAAGGAAAGTTAATTTTATTAAAAGCAGTAGAAATTTCTGAGCCTCATTGGTATCCAGATGAGGTAAAGGAATTAGAAAAAGTTGAGGATTTAGATTTTATTATGGGAAGTATTCATTCCATTCCTCGAAATGCAGAGTCTAAATACGAAAGAGAAGATGTTTATTATCGTTATTATAAAGAAGTTATTAAGATGATTCAAGCAAATCAAATTGATGTAGTAGGCCATTTAGATTATATTAATCGGTATTATGGAAAGGATTATAGTTTTTATAGGCAACTTTCGGATATTTTTTCTTTGTTGAAAGAATATGATATGATATTAGAAATGAATACTTCTGCTGAAAGAAGATGTCATTTGAATACTTTTCCAAGTTTAGAAAAATTAGTTAGATATAAGCTTATCAAAAATGAAATTGTGCTTGGAACAGATGCTCATCGAGAAAACGAATTAGTAAGTAATTTGGAACAGGCAGAATTGATTACAAAAGAATTAGGTTTTCAACCAGTTATTTATCAAAAAAGAAAACGAATAAAACTTTAGACCTTCTACATATTCTTAAGTAGGAGGCTTTTTTATGTCATTATTCATTCTTTTCGTTTTGGCAATTGGACTTAGTATGGATGCTTTTTCTTTGGCTATGATTTATGGTACTTTAGATTTGAAAAGTAGTATGAGAAAACTGATGAGTATCATGGTTGGCGTTTTTCATTTCTTTATGCCAATTTTAGGTTATCAAATAGGAGAATTTATTTTAAAATTAATTCCTATTGATCCAGAAATATTAGTTGGGGTTATTTTTGTTATATTGGGAATTCAAATGTTACTTTCTTTAAAAGAAGAGGAGAAAGTAAAATTATTAACTAGTATTTATTCTGTTTTCTTTTTTGCCTTTACTGTTAGTATTGATAGTTTTTCCATTGGAATAGGTTTTGGTGCTATGGGGATTAATATTATTTTACCATGTTTTATTTTTTCTTTCGTTAGTGGTATTTTTACTTATTTAGGGGCTTTACTTGGGAAAAAATTACAGAATCGGTTTGGAAATATTACTACATTGATTGGTTCTTTTATTTTAATTTTTCTAGGAATTAGTTATTTTTTGTAGAATTTCTTTTTTTATATTCTTTGTAAAATCTTTAAAATTAAATGATTATTTTTTTAAATTATGATATATTAGATTTAGAAATAAAGAACGAATGTTTTCAAAATAAATACAATATAGTAGAAGTTACTGGAGGTATATATGAAGTTGTTAGAAATTCAAGGGGGCAAAAAATTAACTGGTACGATTCGTATTAGTGGTGCTAAAAATTCATCTGTTGCTTTGATCCCTGCTGCTATTTTAGCAGATAGTGAAGTGACAATCTGTAACGTTCCTGAAATTACAGATACTGATGCGTTAACTGAAATTTTAAAATATTTGGGTGCAAATGTAAAAAGGGCTAGTGAAAGTATTTTAATTGATCCAACAACGATTGAAAATAAGGAAATTCCAAAAGAATTATCTGTTAAATTAAGAGCTTCTTATTATTTTATGGCAGCCCTTTTAGGAAAGTATAAGTATGTAGAAATGTATTTTCCTGGTGGATGTAACATAGGTGCTAGACCAATTGATCAAACGTTAAAAAGTTTTCGAGCATTAGGAGCTACTATTGTAGAAGAAGATAATCGTTATATTATATCTGCTGATGAATTAAAAGGTGCTCATATTTATTTGGATATGCCAAGTGTTGGAGCAACGATTAATGCTATGCTTGCTGCAGTAAAGGCAAAAGGAGAAACGATTATTGAAAATGCAGCAAAAGAACCAGAAGTTGTGAATGTAGCGATTTTTTTAAATGGAATGGGTGCTAAGATTACTGGAGCAGGCACAAGTGAAATTCGAATTAAAGGAGTACAGAAATTAAAAGGATGTTATACGGAAGTAATTCCTGATCGAATTGAAGCTGGTACTTACATTATTGCGGGAGCATTGATGGGAGAAAATTTAAAGATTGATAACATTATTCCTGAACACGTGGAAACGTTAATTTTAAAATTACAAGAAATGGGTGTTAAAATTAAGGTTGGTGCGGATAGTGTTATTGTTTCCAAAAGCGAGCATTTAAAACCGATAAAAATTCAGACACAAGGTTATCCGGGATTTGCTACAGATTTACAACAACCTATCACTACGCTGTTAACACAATGTGAAGGAGTTTCTACGTTAGAAGAAACGATTTATGAAAATCGTTTTCAAAATGTTTCTTTCCTCAATCAAATGGGTGCTCATATAGAAATACATGAAAGAAAAATTAAAGTAAATGGGCCTACTCCTCTCAAAGGTTGTCAAGTAGAAGCTACGGACCTAAGAGCAGGAGCTTGTTTAGTACTTGCTGGATTAATTGCAGAAGGAAAAACACAAATTATTCATATCGAGCATGTTTTAAGAGGATATGAAAACATTGTGGAAAAATTAACTGATGTTGGAGCTGAAATAAAATTAAAAGAAGAATAGAAGAAATATGTCTAAAAAAAATATTTCGTAATAAACTAGGAATAGAGAATATCTATTCTTTTTTTGAGGTGAAACATGAAAAAATATATCAAATATGTCGTTTTGGTTGTTTTATTACTTCTTGTATTTGGTATTTATACCATTTTTAAGACTGATCAATTGAACTATATTGCTTTAGGGGATTCTTTGGCAGAAGGAATGAATCCTTATGGAGAACTTGGATATAGTTATACCGATTATTTGGCAGATTATTTAAAGAAAAAAAATATGTTGTCTTTTTATACAAAAGAATATGCTAGTAGTGGTTATACTACTTTTGATTTAATGCAAGAAATTGAAATGAATTCAACACTCAAAAAAGATTTAAGAGAATCTGATTTGGTAACAGTTGACATCGGAGCAAATGATTTATTACAACAATTTACTTTTGATTCTATTGATGTTCAACAAATCAAAAAATTAAAAGAACAAGTAGCAGAGATTTTTCCTAAAATTGATGAATGTATGAAAAATATCCGAAAGTATGCAAAAGAAGATATTGTCGTTATTGGTTATTATAATCCTATTCCTTTTCTTTTTAATCTTAATGGGAATGATCTAGATTATTTATTTGCTTATATTGATTCGGAATACCAGAAAATTTGTAAAAAATATCAATGTAGTTATGTTTCTATTTATCAATTATTTAAAAATAATTCTAGTTATTTACCTAATCCCAATGATATTCATCCTAATTTAGAAGGATACCATGCTATTTCACAGGAAATTATTCATAGCTATTTTCAAAATCCGAAATGAAGAAAATACTGTTTTCTTCTTTTTTCTTTTGTAAATTGAGTTGGTTCTATTTGCATCTAAGGGGTAATCTGTAGTATAATTTTAGTAGATGGAGAACAATTATGAGAATAGAAAAAAGAATAAAATGGAAAATTATTAAAAGTAAAAATGTGTTTGTGGTAGCACATCAAAATTTAGATTTAGATGCACTTGGTTCTTGTATTGGTGTTTCTTCTATTTGTAAACATTTTCATAAAAAGTGTTATATCATTATTGATGATTCGAAACACGAATTAGGCGTAGAAAAAGTTTTAAAGGAAATAGAGGGTAGTCATACTATTATTTCTAGTAAAGAAATTCCTCAATATCTTCAAAAAGGTAGTATTTTAATTATTACCGATACGAATAAACCACAACTTCTTCAAAATGATCAAATTCTTTCTTCTTTTCTTTCTATTTTGATTTTAGATCATCATCAAGAAACAGAACAAACAATTCCTAATGTTTGTCATATTATTGATGAAAATGCCTCTAGTGCAAGTGAAATCGTAACGAAATTAATTCGTTCTTATCATTTTTCTTTAGATTGTCAAGATGCTACTTGTTTATTAGCAGGAATTGTTTTAGATACGAATAATTTTGTTGTGAAAACGAATGTAGAGACGTATCATGCTGCTTATTTTTTAGCAAAATCTGGGGCTAGTCCTAGAAAAGTACAATATTACTTGAAACAGGATATAAATGATTATATAATAAGACAAAAGGTAATTACAGAAGTAAAGGTTCTTCATGGAAAATATGCTTTATCTGTTGCTCCTAAAGAAATTTCTTATAAACGTGAAGAGTTAGCCAAAATAGCAGATACTTTATTACAGTTTCATCATATTCATGCTTCTTTTGTATTAGGAAATCGTGTAGATGGTGGTGTAGGTCTTAGTGCTAGAAGCGATGGAAGTATTCATGTTGGTAAAATTGCAGAAGCTTTCGGTGGTGGAGGAGATATGAATGATGCAGCTAGTCAAATCAAAAATATGACTTTAACAGAGGTAGAGGAAAAACTTCGTAGTTACTTAAAATAGGAGGTTTTGTATGAAAGTTATTTTTGTCAAAGATTTCAAAAAACAGGCTAAAAAAGGAGAAATTCAAGAAGTAAAAGACGGATATGCGCAAAATTATTTAATCAAAAATGGGTATGCCGTTGCTTATACGGAAAAGAATTTAAAGCTTGTTGAAAAAGAAAGACAAGAAAAGATGGAAGAAGAAAAACAACTTTCTTTGGAAGCAGAAAAATTAAAACAAGAATTAGAAAAGTTAACTTTAGTTTTTAAAGTGAAAACGGGTGAAAAAGATCGTGTTTTTGGAAGTATTAGTGTAAAACAAATCAAAGAAGAATTAGGGAAAAAAGGATTTTCTTTTGATAAAAAACAAATAGAACTAATTACTTTTTTACAATCTTTAGGATTTCATAAAGTACATATTCACTTATATAAGGATATTGTAGCTGAGTTAAAAGTTCAATTAGTAAAATAGAGGTGATATTATGGCTATGAAAACAATTCCTCATGATGATGTCGCTGAACAATCTGTTTTGGGAGCAATGTTTTTATCTCCTCTAGCAATTGAAAAAGCAGTAGATAAATTATTTGCAGGATCTTTTTATTTAGAAAAACATGGTATTATTTTTCAAACCATTGTGGATTTGCATGATAAAAAAGAACCTATTGATATTACGACTATTACGGCAGCATTAAATCAAAGTAAAAATTTGAATGAAGTTGGTGGGGTAGAATATTTAACAGAATTAATTAATACCGTTCCTACTGCTGCTAATATTGATTCTTATATTCAAATTGTAGAAGATAATTATATGTTAAGAAGTGTTATTCAAACTTCTACTGATATTGCGACTTTAGCTTATGAACACGATGGAGAGGTTAGTGATATTTTAGATCAAGTAGAAAGTAAGATTGTTGGAATTATTAAAAATCGTCGCTCTTCTGAATTTAGACCGATTCAAGAAGTATTAACAGAAGTACAAGAAAATTTGGAAAAGTTAGCTTCTTCCAAAGGAGAAGTTACTGGAATTTCCACAGGTTGGTATGAATTAGACCGTATTACTTCTGGACTTCATGAAAATCAATTAATTATTTTAGCAGCCCGTCCGGCTATGGGAAAAACTGCTTTTGCTTTGAATCTTGCCACTAATGCGGCAATCCAATCTCATAAAACAGTAGCCATCTTTTCTTTAGAAATGGGTGCGGAACAATTGGCTAGCCGTATGATTTCTTCTTTAGGACAGATTGATGGAATGAAGTTAACTAGTGGAAATTTATTAAATGACGATTGGAAAAGAGTAACAGAAGCCAAAAGCCAACTCGCGAATGCAAAACTTTATATTTCCGATGATGTTAGTGTTACTGTTGGTGATATTAAATCAAAATGTAGGCGTTTGGCTACTAGTGAAGATGGGTTAGACTTAGTCATCATTGACCACCTACAACTTCTAACCATGGGAGGAAATTATGGAAATAATCGTCAAGCAGAAATTACGGATATTTCTAGAAATCTCAAAAAGATGGCAATGGAATTAAAAATTCCAGTTGTAGCCTTAGCTCAGTTATCACGTGGTGTAGAATCTCGTGAAGATAAAAGACCTAAAATGAGCGATTTAAGAGAATCTGGATCCATTGAGCAGGATGCCGATATTGTAGCTTTATTATATCGTGATGATTATTATCAAACTCCAAAAGATTCTGGAGATGCACCAGACCCTAGTCTAAGTGAATTAATTATTGGAAAACATCGTCAAGGTACTACCGGAAAAATAGATTTATTGTTTCGTAAAAATACTAGCACTTTTTTAAATTTTATCAAAAATGATGAAGGAGGTAATCATGAATAAAAAACAGATACTAGTGATAGGGATTTCGCTTTTGATTTCTTGTTTTCTTATTTTATTTGGTTCTAATCCTAATACATTTTCTAATAAAATATTAGGAATATCTTCCTTAAAATCTGCTCCCAGACAGCTTTATCATGTTTATTTAGCGGGAGAATCTATTGGTATTATTGAATCGAAAAAAGATTTAGAAAATTATATCGATAGCACTCAAAATCAATTAAAACAAATGTATCAAGTTGATCGTGTTTATGCTCCTAATGATTTAGATATTGTGAAAGAAATTACTTATGATGAAGAAATTTCTACTACGCAGGAAGTTTATCAAAAAATTATTGATTTAAAGGGAACTTCTTCCTTTACGATTGATGGATATAAGATTTTTATTCAAGGATTAGAAAAAAATAATGAGGATGGTACAGTTACAAAAACTGATGATTTAACACTTTATGTTTTAGATAAAGATGTATTTACGAATTCTGTTGATAAAACTATTACAGCTTTTATTGATCCAATTGTTTATGAAGAATATTTGAATGATACCCAAGAGGAATTAGAAGAAAATGAAGAAGGTAGCTTATTAGAAAATTTATATATTGAAAACGATATTACAATTTCGCAAGAACGTATTCCTGCTGGAGAAAAAATTTATTTATCAGAAGATGAATTAAGTAAGTTTTTATTATTTGGTACTTTGGAAGAACAAAAGAATTATACCGTTAAACCGGGTGATACAATTGCTACAATTGCGGAAGAAAATAAGCTTTCTGTAGAAGAATTTTTAATTGCTAATAACGAATTTAAAACTAGTCAAGATTTGCTTTATCCAGGACAAGTAGTGAAGCTTGGTATTATTATTCCTCAGTTTGATTTAGTTGAAATAGAACATAGAGTAGCTAGAGAGTCTACTCCTATTCAGACAGTATATAAAGATGATCCAACTCAATATGTAGGATATGAAAAAGTAGAACAAGCAGGACAAGCAGGTGTGGAATTAGTTACGACAAAAGTTCAGCTAATTAATGGTGAAATTAAAGATATTGTGAATGTAAAAAATGTAGAGTTGGTTCCTTCTATTAATAAAGTTGTGGTAAGAGGAACGAGACATTATCAAGTAGTAACTCCTAATATTGATGTACCTGTTGGTATAGGAAGTTGGGTATGGCCAGCTACTTGTAATTCTATTAGTAGTGGATATGGTTATCGTTGGCAGAAACAACATGAAGGACTAGATATTAGTGGTTGTGGGTATGGTAGTGCTATTCGAGCTGCTAATAATGGGTTAGTAGTAGAATCTGGTTATACAGATACAAACGGAAACTATATTATTATTAAACATCAAAACGGTTATTATACGATATATGCTCATATGGCTTCTAGAACGAAAAGGGTAGGAGATATTGTGATGGCAAATGATTTAATTGGTACAATGGGGAAAACAGGATATGCTTTTGGTGTACATTTACATTTTGGTTTATATAATGGTTATCCATTTCGAGGAGGGGTAGCAATGAATCCACTTACTACCATTTTTAGATAATGAAAGTTAAAGTATTAGCAAGTGGTTCGAAAGGAAATTCTACGTTAGTACAGACTGATTCCTTTTCTTTCTTAATTGATTTAGGAATTCCTTATCAAAGCTTAGCTTCGGAACTAGAGAAAGTCAACTTAACTCCCCAAGATATTTCCTTTGTTTTTTTAACCCATACTCATGGTGATCATATGAAAGGACTTGCTTCTTTTTTAAAGAAAACAAATGCCAAAGTTTATATTTTAGAAGAAATGGCCGTGGAATTAGGCAAAAAGATACCAAGTAATCAATTTCTTTATTATCAAGATTATTTTGCAATAGGAGATTTATCCATCCGGTTGATTCGTATTTCACATGATGTGGAAGGAGTAGGGTTTATTTTAGAAGAAAATCAACATTCTTGTGTTTATATTACCGATACTGGTTATATTAATGAACGATATTTTCCATTCATGCAAAATAAAGAGGTTTATATTATTGAAAGTAATCATGATGAAGAAATGTTAATGGAAGGAGATTACCCTTATATTTTAAAACAGAGAGTAGTTGGGGATAAAGGTCATTTATCTAATGCTACAACAGCTGGTTATTTATTGAAATTAGTAGGTGAGAAAACAAAATGTATTGTTTTAGCACATATTAGTGAAAATAATAATACAGAAGAGTTAGCTTTTCAAACTACTCATGATTTATTAGAAGCAAATCAGATTTTTAAACGAATTTTGGTCGCTAAACAATATGAATCTTTGGAAGAAATAGAGGTTTAAAATGATTCGCATTATTTGTGTTGGAAAATTAAAAGAAGGTTATTGGAAAGAAGCCCAAGCGGAATATTATAAAAGAATTCAGAAGTATACAAATTTATCAATCATAGAAGTACCTGATTGTATGATTGATGAGGAGAAAATCGCTTTAGAAAGAGAAAAAGAAGAAATATTAAGACATTTAACGGGTAAGGAATATTTGATAACTTTAGAAATAGAAGGAAAGATGTTATCTTCTATGGAATTCTCTCAGAAATTAGATCAAATCTTTTTATCCCATAGTGATATTACTTTTTTAATTGGTGGTTCTTATGGGATACATCCAGATTTGAAAGAAAGGGCACAGTTTCATTTATCTTTTTCTTCTATGACTTTTCCTCATCAACTCTTTCGAATTTTATTATTAGAACAGATTTTTAGGAGTTATAAAATTTTAAATCATGAAAAATACCATAAATAGTTTTTTGCTTTATGAAAGAATGATGAATATCTTTGTATTGGTATAGAAGTCATTTTAAAAACTAGACAATAGATAATAGGTATGCTATACTAAAAATAGAAAAATAGAAAGGATTTAAGTAATGTACTTAAATCCTTTTTTATTTTTAGAAAAGCCATATTTCTCTAATATATTATGAATTCTCTTTAAAATTTATTTTTTCTTAAAAATGATCAGATATATTCATATATCTAATATAGAATAAAGTTTTTTTATTTATTCTTTAGTTTTTAAGTACATTACTTAAAAACTAGGTTAGGTATGATGAAAAAGAAAATGATTTATTTTAGTTTATTGATATTATTTATTTTCTTGATATCTACTGCTTACTATTCTTATGCCTTTTTTACACATCAAATCGAAGAACATGGGAAATTAAATTTGGTAGTAGGAACTTTGGATTATCAATTAGAAAGTAGTGATCTAGTAAATCATCAGGTTATAATACCAGCTAGTACCACAAAAGAAATAGTAATTACTGTTACTTCTTTGAATACGATTGGTTCGGAATATGAATTATTTTATGAAATAGAAAATAATTCTGCTCAGTTCGATATTGGGTATACAAGTAATACAACGGATTTGCCAACTGGAGAGATAGAAGCTAGTGGGAAAAAGAAGATAACCATTTATATTCGTAATTATTCTAATCAAGATCAAACGATTACTTTTGGAGTAGAAGGGGGATTCCAGAATCATGATTTAGCATTAAAAAAAGGATATCATATATCAGAAATATCTTATTATGCAGAAAATATTTTAAATGGAGCAAATCCAGAATTAACAGATCACTTAATTCCAGTAAAACTTGCGGATGATGGAACTGTAAAGAAAGCTAATTTATATGATATTTGGTATCAATATGAAAACAAGAGATGGGCAAATGCGGTAGTATTAAAAGATGAGAATAAAAAGTATGAAAATGATGAAGTAATACCAGAGAGTGACATAGAAAGTTATTTTGTTTGGATACCAAAGTATAAATATCAGTTATTTAATATAGAAGAATATAGTAATTTAACAAGTTTTACAACCGATAAACCACCAACAATTGAGATACAGTTTGGAATTACTAATACTTCGGATAAAATAGTAGGAGAGTGTCTAACCCCAAGAATAGCAGGCTCTATAGGTTCTTGTCAAAAAGGAAATTATATGACACATCCAGCCTTTTTAGCATTTGGAGGAAACGGATTTTGGGTAGGAAAGTTTGAAACAGGATATGAGGGAGCAAAACAAACAACAGAGGCTCAAATCAATGAAGCAAAATCAGATAAAATCATCATTAAACCAAATGTTTATAGTTGGAGAAATATTAGTATCGGAAATGCATTTCAAGCATCCTATGAATATTTAAGAAATGAAGAGAGTCATATGATGAAGAATACCGAATGGGGAGCAGTAGCCTACCTACAACATTCTAAATATGGTTCTCACGAAAGTGTAAGGATCAATAATAATAAATCTCTTATTACAGGCTATGCAGGAACAGAAGAACCAACATTAGGATATAATAATGGAGAGGATATGCCGGAAAATCATGTAGAAGGTACAGAACTCAATAAAAATGGGACAAATACAAAAATGTATAATACGATAGAAGGATATCATGCCTCTACCACTGGAAATATCACAGGGGTTTATGATATGAGTGGAGGAGCTTGGGAATATGTGATGGGATATACCATTAATGCAACGTATTTTGGAGGAAATAGTGAAATTACTAACAATTATCCAGAATTTTTCAATGATGAAAAATGGAAAAAATATTATGATAATTATACAACTACCATCAGTTTACAATATAATAATCGAATTTTAGGAGATGCAACAGGAGAGATGGGACCATTTGGTCAGGAAGAGGATCCAGATAAGTATTTACGTAGTAAAAGTAGTTGGTATAAAGATTATGCTGACTTTATTTTTTCATCTCTTCCCTGGTTTTTTCGTGGAGGTCTTTGGTATGATGGTGTGATGACTGGTGTTTTCGCATTTGGACATTATCTCGGTGGTGCAGATCCTATTGTTTCTTTTCGTATTGTTTTGATACCATAGTTGTGTAGATCATCATTTATTGATAAGGTAAAAAAGAGAAAGATACTAAAAATTTTTAGTATCTTTTAAGTTTTTTTAAAATAGTTGCCTTTGTAATTCTTTTATTTTTATTAGTAATTCATTACTAGAGGTAATTGGAATTCCCGTTAAAGTATGATACAATCTTAAGTTAGAATTTATTTCATTTAACATTTCTTCTAAAATAATTACTTCTAAGTAGTAATCTTTTAAAAATTTTTCTGTTTTTTCTTTTTTTAAATCTTCTTTCATCATATCTAAGTAATAAGGATAGTTTTTTTCCCATTTTATAGGTTTTTTTATATATTCTTTCATTTCATGTAAATGTTCTTCTAAATAAATGTTTGGTAAGGCAATTCCAACAATATAAGAAGTAGGAATTTTTTCTTCAATTTGAATTTCATCTATCATTTTGCGGTAAGGATGTTTACAGATGGATAAATGATTTAATAATTCTGTGTTTAAAATGAAAGTTGGATATCTTTTAACATAAGTTTCAAAAGCGTTTTCATCAGAATTAAAATCAAGTTTATTTGGGTGAAATGAGATGGATACGTTATTATTTTTATTCCAATTAATGTGATGGTCTTTTTCAAAAATAGTATATTCTTCTTCTGTTAATATTTTTTTTAAGTCATTTCTAGGTAATATAGCTCCTGTTTTTAAAATTTTTTTCATAATTTCACAGCTGTATTTTATATATTTTTCATGTATACTTTCACTGCCTTCTATCTTTAGATGATAAGGTTTGATGCTGTGAAATAAATAATTGTCCATTTTTAAATTTTCTATCATCTTATTTTTCTCCTAAGTGATTGATTTTTTGGATTGTTTTTTGGAGCGGTTTATAATTTTCTTTTTCCCCTATAAAATTAATCTGATTTGATTCTAGATTTTGATAGATGTTATTTGTTTTATTGTTGCGAATTGTTTCTAATTTTTTTAAGGCTTGTTCTGGATCGTTTTGGTAGATTTCTTGTAAATCTAAGCTGGTAAGATAAGAAAATAGATATTTTGCTAAATTTGCAGGATTTTCTTCTAACGATGCGATTAATATGCTTTCATCTAGATAAAATGGTAAATCTAATTTTAGAATTCTTTTTTGAATAGGAATGATTGATATTTCTTTTTTCTTTTCCAATAGTTTGATAGCAGAATCTGTCATAAAGAATTCGGAAAAGCTTTCAAATGATGTTATAAAATTTTGATATTCTAATTGTTTTATTTGATCCATTGGTAGTATTTCTTTTAAATATTCTATGGTTAAAAAATCAAAAAAACTTCCTTCTAATTCCATCAAATAAAAGTGATTTCCATTCGTATCTTTGGTAGTATCTAATTTTTTAAAGATACCATGTGCAATTTCATGATTGAGGGTAATCAGATCATTGATAGTGTTTTCTCTTTCTATTAAAAAATAAGGTTGATAAGTTGGATAATAAAAGAAAGTAGTTTCTCCCATCAAAGGGTCACTTGTTTTGGGAATGAATTGTATCAAATTGTTTTTTGGATTTAAATAATGATCTACTTCTTTGATATAGTTTTTATTTGGTAACCATTCATAAAAATCATGGCATAATTCTACTAATCCTTTTGGAGAAATATTTACTTTTGGTAATTCTATTCCTTGATAGGTATCTTGTAAATCTTTTAAACAGTAAGTGGCTTTTAGAATGATTTCCTTGATAAAATAAGGAATACTATCATATTCTTCATAAGTAATTTGAGATAATAATTTTTGTTTGTCTAAATATTTTATTCTTTCTGGTAAAACAATTTTTCTTTTCGGTTTTATTACTTCTTCTAAGTCTTTGATATATTGAATTATAATCTTAATTGTTTCTTTTTCTTCTTTTGTTAAACCTTGTGTTTTTCTTAATAAATCATAAGTTTCTTTTTTTAATTTTTCTAACTTTTTATAATTCCAAGCATATTCCATAATATCCCTCTTTTTTTAGTGCATATTATACTACTATTTTCTAATTATTTCAATAAAAAATGAAAAATTATCATCAAGATAAAAAAATGAAAAATTATCATCAAGATATATGAGCAGTTTTTTCATTTTTTAAAACAAAAAAACATCAAATTGATGTTTTCTAAAACGAGTCTGAATGAGAGCCGGTTTATACCAATAATAAAACTAATTTATTATCAATATATTGGTATACTAATAACCAATCTGGTTCTATATGGCATTTATAACAATTTTTATAATCTTTACTATTTTGTAAGGCATGATTTTTGTATTTTTCTTTTAATTCTTTTAAATTTGCTAATTTTTCTAATACTTCTAAAAATTTTTCTTCCTTTTTTCCTTGTTTTAACATTTTTTTATATGTTTTTTTGAAGGAATTTGAAAATTTAACTTCACATTTAGTGTCTTTTAAATCGAGTATCATTATTTTTTTAAATCCTCCATTAATTCATACATATTGTGATATCCTTTTATCTTAGGGTCATGAGCTATTTTTTCTGCTTCTTTTAGTGCCTTTAATAATTTCTTATTTGGTTTATCTTCTTTTATTTGAAAAGGAATTGCTTGTTCTCTAACACTTTGTGTTAGAAATACATTGATAGCAGTACTCATATTTAATCCTAATCTTTTAAATAAATCTTCTGCCTCTTTTTTTAAATTGCTATCTAATCTAATATTTAAATTTGTAGAATTTGATATATTGTCCATAGTTTTCCCTTCACTTTCTGACATTATTATAATTAAAATTTATTTTTATGTCAATACAATTTCATTACATTGTCATTATATATTATATGCTATATTCTTCTTTTTATTCTTTTCTATTTTATTGTATCAAAAAAGTAGGCTGATTCTTTTTTGATTTGTCTACTTTTTGGGTTTCATATTATTTACAACTATACCTATTTCTTTGTTTTATTTTTCAAAGTATTCTTTAATGATTTCTTTTTCCTTATTTACTTCATCCACCAGTTCTTGATAATGTTCTTCTACATATCCTATATCATTTTCTTTACTTTTTAATTCGTGATTTAGAGAAAGTTCTGCTAATTTTGTAAGACCTAAATATTTAGAATCACTTTTTAAAGCATGGACTTCTATTGCGTAATTTGGTAAATCTTTGGCTTCTTTTAAATTCTTTATTTTTTCTATTCTAGATTCTAAGTTATCGTAGAAATCTTTTAATGTTTCTCGATACATTTCTAAATCTCCTAATAATGATAAAGCATTATCTAAATCAATTCCTTTTTCTTTTAGAAAGTCTCCTTTTGTTATTTCTTGATTTTTAGGGGTAATCATTTCTTGAATATTGTCTTGATTTCCTACTTCATAGATTTCTTTTGGTAAGTCTTCAAAGGTTTTTGGAGAATTATTAGTAGTTTCTTCTATTTTTTCTTGTGGAATCAATACATCTTCTTTCTTTCCAACAATTACTGTTGCTGGAACTTCATCCCAATTAATTTTCTTATTGTTTTCTTTTGCTTTAGTAAAAATACTATCCAATTTTATTTTGATTTGATCTTTATTAAATGGTTTTGGGATATAATCAATAAATCCTTCTTGTAAATATTTTTCTTTTGCTCCAGCAACGGCATCTGCTGTTAATGCAATTACTGGTGTATGGAAGTTTTCCATTTCTTTTAGCTTTAACATTGCTGTTTCTCCACTCATAACAGGCATCATAATATCCATTAAAATTAAGTCATAAGTTTTTCCACTTTTTATGATATTTAAACATTCTTCCCCATTATAACATTCATCAATTACTTCAAAGGAAAATGGTTCTAGACTACGTCTTGCTACTTTGATATTTAACTTATTATCATCTACAATTAATATTTTTTTAGAGCTTAAATTTAATTCTTTATTTTTTAAGTTAATTTCTGCAGTATTAATGATTTGTGTATTTGTTAAATCAGGATTCATTTTACTTATTTTTTGAGGGATGGTAACCATAAAGATTGATCCTTGTCCATAAGTACTTTCCACATTGATTTTTCCACCCATCATTTCTACTAATTTCTTAGTAATAGCTAATCCTAATCCTGTTCCTTCTGTTGTTGTATTTCTTTCTACATCTAATCGTTCAAATTTTGTAAATAATTTATTAATATTTTCTGCTTTAATTCCACGACCGGAATCTTTTACTGTTATAAATAAGGTACAGATACCGTTTTCATTAATACAATTTACTTTTAATTCAATAAATCCTTTTTCCGTATATTTAATAGCATTAGAAAGTAAATTATTGACAATTTCTTTTACATGCCCACGATCTCCTATCAACTCATAAGGAATATCATTTGCTAAATTAATTCTATATTCTATTTGTTTATCACCAATTCTAGTTCCATTTACTCTGGCAAGAGTGGATATTTCTTCTTTGAAATTATATGGGATTTGAATAATTTCCATTTTATCACTTTCGATTTTGCTAATATCCATAATATTACCAACAATTTCTAGTAATGTATGAGAAGCAGCAACAATGTCTTTCAAATCTTCTTTCATATCTTCTGGACAATTATTACGAGATTCCATATCTTCTGATAGACCAACGATAGCATTTAATGGTGTTCTAATCTCATGTGACATACTACTTAAAAAATCACTTTTCGCATGATTAGCTTTTTCAGCATTTTCTTTTGCTATATTTAATTCAGCAATCATTTTAATATCTGGGTTTTCTATAGTATGGTACATCAACATAACAGTTAATCCAAATACAAAGTTTATTAATAGATAAGAAGGATTTAATTTTTGAATTATAGTTGCTATTGTTAATAGTAGTATAAACCAAAAAATTGGTTTATATTTTTTTTGTTTAACAATCTGAAAATTAGAAAATGATAAAATACACATAAAAACTATAAGCATACCACCTAATCCAAAAATAAGATTAATGCAACTCCCCATAGAATATAATAATACGCCATTATCATCATACACATATTTAATTGGTAAGCAAAAAATTCCCACTAAAGCAATAATAAATAAAACATATATACCTAATTGAAAGTGTTTACATAATTTTTTACTATAAAAGGTCGTAACTAAATACATAAAGAGTAATGATATCCACGTAATGCAACATAGTAAAAAAATTCTCATTGTTATTTCCGTTATTATTTTACCTTTTACATAGAGTATAGCTAACATTATTTCGCTAACTAAAGAAATAAGAGTTACGATTAACAATTTAGAATATATTTTATTTTCGATTGTACTAATCCTTTCTTTTTTAAAATATAAAACACTTAATATTATTATATAAGCAAAGGTAGCTAATGATAAATAGAAGCTACCATTAAAATAGAAACTGCTATTCATATATTTATTATCCTCCTTATATTCTATATATCATTATATAATTTTCTATTGAAAAAATAAAGATATATATTTTTATGGAGTTTTTATATTCTATTTATGCTAAAAGTGAATTTGTGGAAAACACAAATTCACTTATTATCAATTATTATTTTAACTTAATGAATGCTATATTTTGTAATATTTATATATAATTTTATTTTGCTTGAATTATAAAGTAAGCTTTTTCGTTTTATTAGTAGTAACAAATTCTTTTGCTAATTGTTCAAGCAATAAGAAATTTTGTTTTCCACCATTTTCTTTATGAGGTATTTTATCAATTTCAGTAAATATTTTAGGTCTTTCATAATCTTTCATATTTTCCTGACAAAATATATCAATACTTTCAATTATATTATTATTTCCTTTATAATCATCTTTTAATTCAATAAATGCCATTGGTACAGTATTATTTTCTTCTATCTCTACACCAACTACAACACACTCTTCAACATAAGGGTTCATTGATATTAATTTTTCGGCATTATCTGGTGAAATTTTATATCCAAGTTTATCAATTATTAATCTTTTAGATCTTCCTTTTAGGAAAATATAATTATCTTGATCAATACTTGCTAAATCTCCTGTATGTATCCACCATCTATTATCATGAAATTTTTTGATTCTATCAGTTTCTTCTTGATTATTTAAATATTCTAAAAACATTGAATCGGTACTAATAGCAAGTTCTCCTACTTGCCCATTTTCTAACATTTCATTAGTTTCAGGATTAAAAGTTTTAGCTATATTTCCATACATTGGTACCCCTATAGAACCTGGTTTATTGGCAAATAGTGGTGAAACTACAGCAGCACCAACAAGTTCATTATTACCATACCCATTTATGATTGGAGTGTTAAACATCAACTCCCATTTAATTAGTTCCTCCTCTAGTATTTTATCGCCACCAGAAATGAACATTTCAACTTTATCTAATTTTTTTCGAATTTTTTCATATTCTTTTATATTTCCACTATGAAGATATTCATTCATTTTATTATAAACATAACGTAAATAAACTGGTACTGCATACACATAGTCAAATTCACCAATATGTTTAAAAATCATATCTTCCTCAGGTTTTAAAGAAAATATGGTTTGATTTCCAAGAACTAATCCAGAATAAATCGAATTTACAAGTCCATAAATTACCCAAGGAGGTGCGCATACAAAACCTCTTTTGCCTAGATGAAAGGGTAAATCTGTATAGGCCATTTTTAAAATAGCATTGTTAAAGTTATAATCAGTATGTACTATTGATTTTGATTTACCTGTACTTCCACTTGATTGAACAATTACTGATGGCTTTTCCCTATCATATTTGGTACATTGAATTGATTGATCTATCTTAATATTTATGAAATCTCGATAGTCAATGAATCTGTCATCTTTTGATTTTATTTTTTTAATATTAAATGGATTTACAGGTACAAAAATTACCCTTTTTAAATTAGTTTTATTTATAATTTCATCAAAAGTTTGCTTAAATGGATCTGATACAATCATTTCTTCTATATTATTATCTATAATATAGTGAAGTATATCATTAGATTTTAGACTTGCATCCATCCAATATGATATTGCACCTAATTTATTTATTGCAAGTAAGGTGGAATCTACTTGCGGAACTGTTAATAGCATTACTCCTACCTTATCATCTTTTTTTACTCCATCTCTTTTAAGAGCTGTAGCAAGTCTATCAGTTTCATCTTTTAAATTGTAAAAATTTTTTTCAAACATAAAATATTTTGAATATTTTAAGTTCATATTTTTTTCATTTGTTTTCATAACAGTATTATACAATGTATCATCTACATTAAATTTTCTAATTGGCTCACTTCTATTATACTTTGATTTAAATGTTTCTTGTTGTATTTTTATTAATTCTTTTTCATCCATAATATATTCCTCATATCTTTCTAATTTCTGATACTGCTTGAAATTGGTGTTATTATATCACATTTTGTTAACTATGTAAAGAAAAATGTGTTTTTCAAACTATCAGCTACTTTTAATATACTATCTTTCTTATTAAAAATCAAATTCTCCTTTTTCAACTTATTATTCATTTTGTAATTGTGACAAATTAGTCATTTTTCTTTTTCTTCTTTCGTGTATAATAAGAAAAAAGGAGAAGACTATGAAGATATTGATGATTGAAGATGATGAAGCCATTCGTGTAGGATTAAAATATTATTTAGAACAAGAAGATTTTATCGTATTAGAAGTAGATAATGGAAAAGATGCCTTATCTTGTTTAGAACAAAATCCAGATTTAGCTATTTGTTTGTTGGATGTTAATTTACCAGATTGCAATGGATTTACCTTATTTTCCGAAATTAAAAAAAGAAAAGATATTCCTGTTATCTTTCTTACAGCAGATGATTTAGAAACCTCTATTGTAATGGGATTAGATATGGGTGCTGATGATTACGTTACCAAACCTTTTCGAGCTAGGGAATTAATCTCTAGAATTCATAATTGCCTTCGTAAAAAAGGAAATTCTTCTAACTCCTTGATTCATTTTCAAAATATTACTTTAGATATGAATGGGGCAAGAGTATTAAAAGATGGAAAAGATGTATTTTTAACCGCCTTAGAATATAAAATCGTATTAACCTTTTTCTTAAATCCTAATACTGTTTTTACAAGAGAAAAAATCTTAGCCAATATTTGGGATGTAGATGAAAATTATGTTAATGATAATACTCTTACTGTTTATATCAAAAGAATTCGTGAAAAATTAGAAGAAGATTCTACTCATCCCAAAATTATTGTTACAGTAAGAGGAATTGGTTATAAGTTAGGTGATATGAATGTTTAGAGATTCAGATATTAAAAAATTATTTGTTTTCGAACTAGTAGTTGGAATCCTTTTCTTTTTTCTCCTCCTTTTTGGTTCTGTCTCTCATTCTGTTCTTTTTCTCTTTTTCCTTTTCTTTTTTTTGAGTAATCTTCTTTTCTTTCTTTATTTATTTCGACTTCATCAAAAAATTCAACATTTATCTCAGTATATGAATCGAATTTTAAATAACGATTATTCTCTCGATATTCGAGATTATCAAGAAGGAGACTTGAGTAATTTAAAGAACGATATTTATAAAATGACAGTAAAATTGAAAGAACAGTCTTCTTTAGCCATCAACGATAAAAAATATTTAGAAGATGTTTTATCTGATATTTCCCATCAATTAAAAACACCACTTACTAGTATGTATGTTATGAATGATATTTTACTTACAGATTCCCAATTAGAAGAAGAAAAGAAGAAAGAATTTCTAATGAAAAATAGAGCTCAATTAGAACGAATTGAATGGTTAGTTTCTTCTTTGTTAAAAATGTCACGTTTAGATAGTGGAAGTGAAGTATTACATCTACAACCTGTTTCTTGTCAACAATTTTTAAAAAAAGTAGTAGCACCATTATCTATTCCCATTGAATTAAAAAATCAAACTTTAATTCTTCCGGAAGATTCCTCTATTACTCTGATGATCGATGAAAATTGGACGGTAGAAGCTTTTGTTAATATCTTAAAAAATGCTCATGAACATACCAAAGAAAATGGAACCATTACGATTACTTGTCGTGATACTCCTCTTTTTACAGAATTTCAAATTTCCGATAATGGAGAAGGAATATCTCCTACAGATTTACCACATATTTTTGAACGTTTTTATAAAGGAAAAAAGACTTCTGATAGTATTGGAATTGGACTTTATATGGCGAAAAAGATTATTACTTTAGAAAAAGGAGAGATTCAAGTTACTTCTAGTAAGAAGGGAACTTGTTTTCAAATTCGTTTTTATCAACAGAAATAAAGTGACTATTTTGTAAGGAAAAAGTCACGAAATAGTTAGTTTGGTTTGGTATCATGAGAAATGCAAGGAGGATTTATGGAAATTTTAAAAGTAAAAGATTTGTGTAAAAACTATGGAAAAGGAAATACCTTGGTTAAAGCATTAGACCATGTTAGTTTTTCGGTAGAGAAAGGAGAGTTTGTTGCGATTGTTGGAGCAAGTGGAAGTGGAAAAAGTACGTTGCTTCATTTACTTGGTGGTGTAGATCGACCAACGAGTGGGGAAATTATTATTGATGGAGAAAATATTTATAAACTTAATGAGAATAATTTAGCTATTTTTCGAAGAAGACAAGTAGGACTTATTTATCAGTTTTATAATTTAATTCCGATTTTAAATGTAGAAGAAAATATTACCTTACCTATTTTATTAGATGGTAGAACTCCGGATCAAGAGTACCTAAAAGAACTAATCGATATTTTAAATTTAAAGAATAGAGTCAATCATTTACCCAATGAATTATCTGGTGGACAGCAACAAAGAGTTTCTATTGGGAGAGCTTTAATGAATCGACCTGCTTTATTACTTGCTGATGAACCAACCGGAAATTTGGATAGTAAAGCCAGTCAAGATATTATCGAATTATTAAAAGTATCGAATCAAAAATATAAACAAACTATTATTATGATTACTCATGACTATAATTTAGCTCTTTCTGCAGATCGTATTATTACGATTGATGATGGAAAAATCGTTTCAGATGAGAAGGTAGGTTAACATGAATATATTAAATAAGTTAACGATAAAACATTTGAAAATGAATCCGAAAAGGACTATTGTTTCTATTATTGGAATCATTCTATCTACTGCTTTAATGGTAGGAATTGGACTTTTAATGTCTACGATGAGAGAAAATATGATTGATATTACGAAAGCAGAAAGTGGTACTCATCATGTCGTTTTTTACAATCTTAATTTAGAACAGTATGAGAATATTTCTAAACTTCCGGAAATTCAAGAAGAACAGGTTTTAAGAGAATTAGGATATGCGGATACCAATCTAGAAGATTATTATTATGATTATTTTAAGATTTATTCTGCCGATTCTACTTTCTTTCAACATCTTTCTTTAAAAGAAGGAAAACTACCTCAAAATGAAACCGAAATTTTAATTCCGGATGATAAAAATATTCCTTATCAAATTGGAGATACAATTACCTTAGAAATTGGACAGCGATATCTTGGTGATGATCCAGTAGAGGACTATGAAAGGTATGAAGAAGAAACTTTAAAAAATAAAGAAACGAAAAGCTATCAAGTTGTTGGTATTATCGATAAGAATATTTATCAACCCTATTCCGATGTGGGACTTTATTTTTATACAACACGAAGTATTAGTACTTATCAGGATTATACCATTTATCTTAATTTTCAAAAAATGAAAGATACTTATGATCTGGTCGATCAGATTATTCAAGAAAATCAACTTTCTACGAATCAAGTGAAAACAAATGATGCTTTATTAACTTTATATGGTTCTAGTCGTTATAATAATTTTATTCGTTCTATTTTCAGTTCCTTGGTTGTTGTCTTAACAGTATTATCGATTGCTTGTATAATCGTTATTTATAATTCTTTTGCAATTAGTGTTTTAGAGAGGAAAAAACAATTTGGTTTACTATCTAGTATTGGAACTACAAAAAAACAGATACGACATACGGTCTTTTTTGAAGCTTTTGTGGTTGGAATGATTGGTATTCCATTAGGAATTTTATCCGCTTATTTTGGAATTGGTTGTGTTTTAGCGATTATTAATTATTTACTTCCTAATTTTTTTGATGCACCGCTACGATTAGTTACTTATCCTATTTTTATTTTGGTACCAGTTCTCTTTATGATTGTAACCATTTTAATTTCTTCTTTTTTACCAGCTAGAAGTGCTAGTCGAATTACTCCGATTGAAGCCATTCGTTTAAATGATGATATTAAAATCAAAGGGAAAAAAGTCAAATCTCCAAAGTGGATTCGTAATATATTCGGAATGGAAGCAGAAATTGCTTTTAAAAATATGAAGCGAAATAAAAAGAAATATCGTATTACTGTTTTATCTTTATTTGTGAGTATTGTGTTATTTGTTTCTTTTTCGGGATTTATGAAATATATGTTTTCTGGACTGATTGATAGTTATGCCTCTTTACCAGATTATGATGCTACTTTATATGTTAGAAATCCGGATTATCAAAATACAAATCAATTTATGAAGGAAGTAAGAAAGCATCCTGATTTGAAAAAATCACTTTATTATCATCTTTACTATGATTTTTATAGCTCTACTGATGTTTCGAAAAAAGAATATTTTTCTGATTCCTTTTATGAGTTTGTTAGAGATTCGTCTGAAACTTTCGAAGAACCTTCTATTATTTTAATGGAAATCGATAGAGATTCTTATCAAGATATTTTAAAACAACTTGGGAAAAAAGAGGAAAAACCAATTCTTTATAATCATTTTGAAACGGTAAAATATGAAAATAATAATCGTAAAAGTTATGTGATTCCAAAATATTCCTCTCATTTTCATCCTTCTTTTGATTTGTGTTATACAGATTCTGAACAAGAGGTATGTAGTTACCAATTAGATGATTATTATATTGAAGATTTTACTTTTTATGGAGATGAGGATATTGTTGATTGTGCTTCTTCTATTGTTTTTCTAATTCCAATGGGGTATTTGGAAAATTTAGATCAAATTTATAATGATGCATTTGCGGTTTCTGAAATGGTTCTTTCTATTGATCATGATGATGATTTTGAAAATAGTTTAGAGAGTTTGGGTAAGAGTTATTCCATCGATTATTATCAGTATTCTAATTTTTCTGAAGATATTCGTTTAACGAGAAATATTGTTTTTTGTGTTAAATTGTTGGTTTATGGATTTATTTCTTTAGTTACCTTAATTGGAGTTACTAGTGTATTTAATACGATTCATACTAGTATGCATTTACGTAGAAAAGAATTTGCGATGTTACGAAGTATTGGATTATCGAAGAAAGGATTTTATAAGACTTTACTTTTTGAAAGTATTTTCTTCGGAATAAAATCGATTCTTTATGCTTTACCTGTTAGTTTTGGGGTTCTTTATCTTCTATATTTATCTTTTGATGATATGACTGAATTTGGAACAATATTAATTCCGTATGATAGTATTTGGATTTCTATTTTTGGGGTATTTATCGTGATTATTATTTCTACTTTCTATGCTACTAGAAAGATTCGACATGAAAATATATTAGAAGCTTTACGAGAAGAAAATATTTAAGTTCATTTTTTGAAAAAACTTGTATTTTTCTTTAAGATTCACAGTAATAGATAGAATTTTTGATTTTCCTGTTGGGAATTTCTAAAATTCTATCTATTTTTTCTTTGGAATTCTCTAAATTCCTCATTTTACAACTTTTCTCTTTTCTGTTACAGTGTACTCATTCGTACGAAAAAAAGAATTAGGAGGAAGTTTTTTGAAAATAAAAAGAAAAAAATTAGAAACGATTAATTTATTAGGTGATGCTATGTTTAAAGCTTTGTTTCGCAGTATAGAAGCAAGAAAAATGGTAGCAGCTTTTTAAAGTCATATTACAGGAATTGATGAAGAATTATTGAAGAAGGCAGATTATCAAGGAGGGGAAATTCCTAAAAAGAAACTTTATGAAAAAGGAAAAACAGCAGATATTATTATTAAGATAGAAAATCATAATATGATTATTTTAGAGATGAATCAATATCCAACAGATACTATTTTTGATAAAAATGCTAGTTATGCTTTTTCTGTTCTTTCGGAATCTATTCCGATTCGAACTCAAAAATATCCTTTTATATTTTTAATTAACTTAGATAACTTTAATCGTTTCCATACGAAGGAACCTATCTTACATTTTTTATTAAGAGATGAAGAAGGACATATAGAGACAAAAATCTATCAATCTTATCATTTAATTCTTGAAAATATAGTTAACAAAGAGTATAATCAAGATGAAGTAATTAAGAAGACGATAGAGTTATTGTTGAAGAAGAATATTGAAGAGATGAAAAAAGCATATCAAGGAGATGAAATGTATATGGCGGCAATTAGAAGAGTAGAAGACTTAAGCAGAGATCCCAGATTTGTAGGATACTATGATATAGAAGAAGCAAATAGGCAAGCAAGAATAGAATTTGAACAAACGGGATTTCGAAAAGGAAAAGAAAGTGGAATGAAAGAAGGCCATGAGCTTGGAATGAAAGAAGGACGTGAACTAGAACGTGAGGAAGCAATCGAAAAAATTTCTAGAAAGACAGGATATACAGAAGAAGAAATTCGGAAAATGCTTCGTTAAATTCAATAGAAGAATGTTACTATACATTCTTTTTATTTTTGGTATTACTTTTTTTAATTCGTGTTATAATAATGATAATGGTGGTTGTAGTAATGAAAGAATTTCGTTTTAAAGAAGTTTATCTCTTATTTTTTTATTTTTTAGCAAGTTTGTTTTTGGAAATTAGTTTTGAATTTTTAACGGGGCATTCTGTTTTTCAAAAAAACATTCTTTTCCTTTTATTTTCTAGTATGTGCATTGCTTGTATTTTTACTTTGATTACTTTATTTTTACCAAAGAAAATACAAAGAATCTTTTTTATTGTTGTGTTATTTTTGTTTGGTCTTTGGTTTTGTATCCAGTTTTATGTTTTTAAAATGTTTGGTTTTTACTTTAATTTTTCTTTGTTATCCGCAGCAGGACAAGTTGCAGAGTTTTCTAAAGATGGAGTACAACTGATTTTTCATCACTTTTTAGGAATTATTTTCTTCTTTTTTCCAGCAGTTTTAGCAATCCTTTTCTACCGACATCTTCCTGTCATGCAAAGAAATTGGTTGGAAGCTGGAGTTTATCTTGTTTTAGGAATCTTTTGTTTTGCAAATTTTCATTTACTTCTTTACTTTCCCAAAGGAGAAGAATATGAATTATTTTATGATGTCAATAATCCCGAGTTAACCATCCAAAAAATGGGAGTTTTCAGTAGTTTGTCTTTGGATTTAAAAAGAACTATTTTTGGCTTTTCCGAAAAAATTCATTTTGATTTATCTCATTCTGAAAACAAAGAACCAGAAAAAGAAGAACCTATTGTTTATGAACCTAATTATTTAGATTATGATTTTGATTCTTTGATACAAGCTACTACAAATTCTAATATTCGTAGTATGCATGAGTATTTTAAAAATGAAAAGGGAACTCTTAAAAATGAATACACTGGCATGTTTGCCGGTAAAAATTTGATTTTATTTATGGCAGAATCTTTTAATGAAATTGCTGTTCGAGAAGATTTAACTCCAACTTTATATCAATTAGTAAACCATGGTTTTGTTTTTCAGAATTATTATACTCCTACCATCAGTAGTACGATTGGCGGTGAATTTCAGGAATTAACGGGAATGATTGCTGCATCCGGATTTCTTTCTCCTTGGAAAAGTGGAAAAAATAGTTTCCCTTTTGGAATCGCTACTAGTTTTGAACAAAAAGGATATCAAACGTTTGCTTATCATAATAATAGTGTTTATTTTCAAAATCGAAATCAATATTTAGCTGCTTTAGGATTTCGTAATTTTAAAGGATGTAGAAATGGGTTAGAAAAATTAATGAACTGTAATCGTTGGCCTGCTAGTGATATTGATATGATTGATGTTACTGCTTCTGATTTTTTATCTAGTCCAAGTGATCAACCTTTCTTTACTTATTATGTAACTGTTAGTGGACATGGAAACTATGAATGGTCTGGAAACTCGATTGCTACTAAGAGGAGAAAAGAAGTAGAACATTTACCTTATAGTGAAAAAGTGAAAGCTTATCTTGCAACTCAAATTGAATTAGATCATGCTTTGGAATTATTAATTCAAAAATTAGAAGAAGCAGGAGTACTAGAAGATACCGTTATTGCTTTAGTGGGTGATCATTATCCTTACTATTTATCTATTGATGAAGTGAATGAAGTAGCAAGTTATCGAAAAGATAGTGTTGTAGAGGTAAATCGAAGTAATTTTATTTTATGGAATAGTGAAATGGATAAAATTGAAATAGATAAAGTAGGAAGTCAGATTGATGTTTTACCAACTCTTTATAATTTATTTGGTATCGATTATGATTCTAGAGTTATTATTGGAAAGGATATCTTAAGTACGGAACCAGGACTTGCGATTTTTGAAAATAGAAGTTGGGTTAGTGATTATGGAACTTATTTTGCTTCTACTGGTCAATTTGTTTTAAAAGAAGGAATGACAGTAGAAGATGATTATGTTTCTTATATGAAAAAAGTTGTACAAAATCGTATGAATATGAGTAAAATGATTATGGGAAATAATTATTATCAGTATTTAAATCCTTAATAGAAAAACCTTCCTTGTGTTTGGGAAGGTTCTTTTTTAAATAAATAGAAGGATTTTATAGGGATAGATTTTTACAGAAAAGTTTTCCCCATCATTGTGGATAACATTACCAATAAAATATTAAAATTGTAATCATATTTAGTAAGTGATTGTGAAAACTTGTAACTTTTTCTTATTTGGAAGAAGTCAATATTTTTATGTATACTATCCGTTAACTTTTCCCAATTCAAAAAACGATTTACTTATAATTAACTTAAGCAAGGAAGTTGATTATATGCAAGTGTTTCAGAAAAGATTAAAAGAGATCAGAGAACAAAGAGATATGACACAGGAAACTCTAGGGAAAGGAATTTATTTAAGCAAACAAGAAATTTGCTTGTATGAAAATGGAAAAAGGACACCTCCTATTGATGTGTTAATTCGTTTAGCTCATTTTTTAGAAGTGGATTTTTTATGGCTCATTGGAATGGAAGTTGAAATACCAAGGGGAAAAAATAGAATTGTGAATTTATCAGAAGAAGATTTACTAATTATTGAAGCTTTAAAGAAAGATAGTGTTTTATATGAGAAGTTTTTAAGAGATCCACAACGTGCTATTAGTGATATTTCTAATCAATTAAAGAAATAGGAATATTAGGAAACAAGTATTTTTTTGACATATTTTTTCTTTTTCTCATTTTATAATAGTAGTAGGTGATACCATGATTACAGTACTAACGGATATTTTATGGAGTATTGCTACTATTTTTTTATTGGGTGGCGGAATTTATTTCAGTATCAAGTTGGGATTTCCTCAACTAAAGTTTCGTTCGTTATTTCAAGGGTTCCATCGTGATCCGAAAAGTAAGGTTTCTCCTTTTCGGAGTTTAACGATGTCTTTAGCTGCTAGAGTAGGAGTAGGTTCTTTAGCAGGAATTGCCTTAGCTATTTATATTGGTGGAGCTGGTACTATTTTTTGGATTTGGGTAACAGGAATTTTACTTTCTATCAATGCCTTTTGTGAAAGTTATTTAGGAGCAAAATATCAAGTAAAAGATGGGGATAATTATCAAGGTGGACCTTCTTTCTATATGGAGAAGGGACTTCATCATCGAAAGTTAGCGATTCTTTATGCTGTTTTGATTCTTTTTTCTTATATTGTTGGTTTTATGACGATTCAAGCGAATACGATTACGACATCGATTCATCAATATTATGGATTTTCTCCTTTTTTGATTGGCATTGTTTTAGCTATTATTTCTTTTTTTTCTATTTTGAAAGGATTAGATCGAATTGCTAATATTACTAGTAAATTAGTTCCTCTTATGGGTGCTTTCTATGTTTTATTAAGTCTTGGAATTGTTTTATTTAATGTTGAAAAAATACCTGGAGTTCTTTCTACTATTTTTGCCCAAGCATTTCAAGGAAAAGCCATTCGTGGAGGAGTTCTTTCTACTTTTATGATTGGTATTCAAAGAGGAGTTTTTTCTACGGAATCTGGATTAGGTACTGGTTCCATTGCTTCTTCTTGTTCTTATTCTTCTCATCGCGTTAGTTTGGGATTAATTCAAATTTTAGGAATTTATTTTACTGTTTTTATTGTTTGTACTTCTACTGCTTTATTAATTTTAACTTCCGATTATACTTCTTTTACATTTCCTAATCTCAATGGTATTGAATTAACACAATACGCTTTTTCTTATCATTTAGGCAAGTTTGGAATATTTGTTTTAATGATTTCTGTGATTGCTTTAGCTTATTCTACTATTGTAGCTGGATATTATTATGGAGAAAGTAATCTAAAATATATTCTTAAAAATGTAAAAAATAAACATCTTTTTCTTTTAAAAATAGTAACTGTAATACTTTTATTGATTGGTAGTGTTACTAGTGCTACTTTACTATGGAAGCTTGTAGACCTTCTGGTAGCTATTTTAGCGATTTTAAATATGTATGCTTTAATTGGCTTACGAAAGGAAATTATCGTTGATTATCAAAACCAAAAGAAATATAATAAATGATACGAAAGAAGTAAATTATGTTAAACTAGTAATAGGTGGTAGTAGTATGATTGGTAATGATTGGGACTTTATTTTAAAAGAAGAAATGGAAAAGGAATACTTTTTCAAGTTAATCTCTTTTGTTCAGAAAGAATATCAATCCAAAACAATTTATCCTAAGCAAACGGATATTTTTAAAGCGTTTCGCAATACTTCTTATCAAGATACGAAGGTCGTTATTTTAGGACAAGACCCTTATCATGGAGTAAATCAAGCAGAAGGATTATCCTTTTCCGTAAAAGTAGGAGTACAGAAACCACCTTCTTTACAAAATATTTTCAAAGAATTGCATGATGATTTGGGATGTCCTATTCCAGAACAAGGAAGTTTAGTCCCATGGACAAGAGAAGGAGTTTTACTTTTAAATACCGTATTAACGGTAGAAGCCAATAAACC
>CANPVK010000004.1 GCA_947581715.1 uncultured Bacilli bacterium | reverse complement strand
CAATCCCCATAAGCTACCGAATCATTATTTAATATTTTTTCATGTTTAGAAAAATCTATTTTTCTAAATTCTCCAGCGAATTCATAAACATCTTGAAATAAATATTTATGAACATATTTTAAATAATCCACAGATAGTTCGAAATTATTTTCTTGTAATAATTCTACAATTCTAGTGGATACAAGATCACATTCCATTTCATTATGATTTATATCATTTTGCCTTTCTTTTTCAATATAATATTTTTTTAAATTTTTTTCTACTTGTTCTATAGTTAGATTCCCTTCTACATTAGCACTTACAAGACTCTCAAAATACTTAGAAGGTTTTAAATCATCTACCTCTTGAAGTCCAATAGCCATATCCCACTGTAATTGTTTAGCATAATCATTTGACTTTACCCTTTCAGTGTATTCCACATTACTAGAATCTAAATTTTTTTCACTCATTTCAATACCCCCATCTTACTGCATAATCAACTAAAGTACTAACCTTATCATAAATATTAAAAGTTTTTGAATATTCTAATAATTTGCTTGTAATTTAGAATCAAAATTATTATCCTTCAATACATCACATATACATCTTTCAGTATTATATATTTTATTACTTCAATAATTTCAAGATTAAAATATTTATCAGATGAATAATGATTTTTTTATCATTATAAATCTATTATTTTATTAAAAATATCTAAAAATTCAAATGGACATAAATTAGGATATTCTTTTATTACAGAATCTACAATTTTATTTTTCAAATCATGCTCAGCTTTGTACTCTTTAAAAACTGTTTTATATTTTTCTTCTAAAGAATGACCTTGCATATCAAGAAATTCTTTAGGCAAAGAAATAATTATGTCATTACAATATTTAATTTCTACCAAATTATTTTTTTGAAATCCTAATTTATCCAATATTTTATCAGCAAGAGTTTGCAATTGTTCTTGAGATAAATCTCTAATATCAACAAATCTAATTGTACCAAGATTATATCTATCGTTATGTCCATCTTTAATTAAAAGAATACTAATCAATAATGGGTCTAAAATACAATTCTCTATACTATATTTTTTATCTCCAGAAAGAACAAAAACATTATTTTTATCTTTGTTATTTTTATCCCTGTCTATAATTCCATACACTTGATTATTTCCGTTATCTAAAAACCGTTTACACATTTCTCTAACAACAGTACAACTACCAGTATTGTCGCTTTCACTACTTCCAGTTCCAATAAAGGATAAAGGTATAGTTTCTTTAATTTTTTTATTTTTTATCAAAATATCATATATTTTAGAATATAATTTCTCATCATTACTACTTTCAACTAATATTTGTTTTCTATAATCATAGTTTATATTTAACATCGGAATATCTTCTGTCAATTTAGATATTGCATCATTTTTAGAAATTTTAGTAATCCTTGGAAGCTCTTTTTGGACGAAAAATAGATATTTCTCATCAACCAAAGCTACAGTAGTTGGAGAATGTGTAGTCATAAATACTTTAACTCCTAAATCATTAACAAATATTTTTATAACGTTATCCAAAAATTGCCTCATCAAAGAGGGATGAAGTCCTACATCAATCTCATCTAATAACAAAACTTGTGGAACATTTAATAAGTTTTCTTCATTTGAATAAACTGTCAGCAATACTTTAAAAAAAACTTTTTCACCAGTTGATAAATCATTAAAATCCATAAGATCACCAGTCTTTTTATTTTTTAATTGTACATAATTTGTACTATCAAAATCACTTGGTTTTTTATACTCTAGTTCAATATCTGGATTTAACTTAAATAAAAGTGAATTAAACTTTTCGACAGGATCTGATCCAAATTTTTGAATAAACTCTTCCTCCGTTAATGCTGTTCTTTTTTGAAATTGATTAAATGAATTTCGTAAATGATTTTCATAATAAGCAGTAAAGTATCTTGAAATATTAATCATTTCAAATGGATAGTTTTTGCTTTTATAATTAATCAGCCAATAATTTAAATGCGTATAGTCAAATAGTTGAAAATCTATATCTAAGTCATGTGCAGCTTGTTGAATATCTTTCACGTATTCATCAATATTAATTGTATTTCTATATCTTATATCAATTGGAATAAATGAACTATTACTCATAATTCTTGTTTTATTGAATTCTTGAATTTTTTCTTTTATTATTCTTTGTTTCAATAATGATATATCATCATTGACATTAGAATAACGATCAACGTATAAATCATCATTTTTTAAATTTACATATTGAATATTAGTTAATTCAAAACCTTTTTCATCTATTACGCTTAATGATTTATTTAATATTCCTTCTAAAAGTTGCGTTTTCCCAGCTCCATTAAAACCTGTTAATAAAACAAAATTTGAAACCTTAATATCATCAAGAGATTTTATAGATTTATATTGGTGATTAAATTTTATATACATAATCTTTACCTCAATAGTATTATATCACGTATAATACTGATAGTAAATCGATGAAGTTGCAAATCATTTGAGTAATCATTGATCCTCAAATTTTTTTCTAAATGCAACCCTGAAATCAATAAGGATTGCATTTAAATCAAGAAATATAATTTGTTGCATTTAAGTAAAAAAGTATTTATAATAACTATCAATAGTGTTTATAGAAAAAAATAGAAAACAAAATTATGCATCTTACAAAAGAAAAAAATTGAATAATGTATTACCTTTTACATTACTCAACACTCTCTATGGTAAAGAAATCATAGATAAATTAGATATCAGAAAAATTAATTCTAATAACATTAATTTAAATTCTGATCTTTAAAAAATAATATAAGCACTATTATTAATACTTTCAAATAAAGGTTGCACTTTGAATTTCAAAAAAATTTTATAAAATACAATCTCCTTTCGTCGTGCATTAAATATTACTTATAGATATTATTTTGTGCACAAAATAGATGTATGTCAAGGGCTTTAGCTCCGTTTTACCCTTGACATACACCACAAATGATACAATTTTAATACAAATAAAGATTATCTTTATTTGTTACTAACTTGTCATCATACTTTAAGTTGCATTTAACCTTAAAAAGTTGCGTTTACTTTAAAATTTGAGCAGTAATCATTGATTTATAGTATAATAATTTTACTCATTTTATAAAAATGAGTAAAATTTATGCAATTGAGCTTAGGCAAATTATAACAAAGGTCTTAAGTATCCATATTTATGACGGCCTAGCTCTTTTCTTTTTATTATCCTAGTTTTAGAATGTGAGAATTTATTTCTATATAACAAGCGTGATGAGGAGTGAGAGGCAAAAAGAGTTCAATCGTAAAAAGAGAGGATGGTGCTTATGCATAATTGTTTAGCTATTGATATAGTTAAAGGAAAAAGTATGGTCACTTTAATTAGTTCTTGTGGTGAAGTTCTAATTGATCCATACGAAGTTAATCATTCTATTAATGGTTTTATGTGTCTATAATATCATAAAAATTTATTCTTGACAGATCTTAGAATGTCATAAAATCAAAATCAAAAATAAGTATTCTAATGTTATGAAAGAATATTTTTTAGCTTTAACTGTTATACATTAGTTACACAATGACTATCTCCTCCTCCGGAATTAATGTGATTAGATAAAATAATAACATTCGGTGTATTACCAAAAGTATTATTCATAATATCCAATCTTTCTTCTCTTGTTAAGGTTTTATCCACATCTCTAGTAATCGCAACAGGAACTCCTAATTCTCTAAAACGATTATACATATAGTTAGCAGCTTGCAAATTAAAATCTTTCTCTCTTAAATTTCCACTAACTGCTCCTGGATCTTCTCCACCATGCCCAGCATCAACTATTATTTTATAATCTCCCATTTATATTCCTCCTCATAATAGTTTATGTTAAGAAGATAAATATGTTTTTATTTTCCAAAAAAATAAAAGGTAATCAATACCTTTTACTCATTCTTTTATTCTGCTTCTGCTAAAGCATTATGTCTTCTGGTAATAACTATCATCGCAACAACTCCAACAATAATCACTCCAGCAACAATTCCTACTACAGTATCATAACTTGGTTTATTTTTTAAAGCTTCCATTACATCATAACGATCATCACTTTGATAAACTTCCATAATTCTTTCTAATAGTTGTTCTCCCATTGTTTGATCATCCGTTACCAAATTATCAGGTTCAAATCCATCTGGATAAGTATATTTTCCGACTACCAAATAAGGAACATATCCAACACTACCAGTATCTCCCATAAAAGTAGCTACTTCTTCAAATAAAGCAGAATTCTCTGCATCAGAAGTTTCATAATCATATACATCGTAATAATCTCCATATTCTTCTTCCATCTCTTTTAAGAAGTTCATCGTATTAATACAATGTGGACAGCTATCAGAACGGAAAATATATACTTTAACAGGTTCCTTATTTGCTTCCGGTTTCTCAATATCAATTTCCTCTGCTTTTACCCCTATTGGTAAAATAGCTAAAATAGTGAATACTACTAACCATAAATTTAAAATCTTTTTCATCTTGACTCCTCTTTTCTACTTTGCTTCAACAACTTCATTATACTATATTCTTTTTTTAGAAGTAAATAATATTTCCATTATTTCACGATATTTTCACAAAAAAACATTGGAATTTTCCAATGTTTTATCTTTATTCTTCTATTTTCGTTAAAGTAACTTGTGCCTCTTTGGTTTTTCCATCACGAATGTAAGTAACAGTAATGGTATCTCCAACATGGCATTTATATAACTCATATTTTAAATAAGCTGCATTCGATACTTCTGAACCATTTACTTCAACAATGACATCTCCCTTTTTCAATCCCGCAGCTTTTGCACCACTATTATCACTAACACTAATAATTACTACTCCAGAATCAATATTATCTTTTAGAATAATTCCATTTTGATATAGTCGGTAAGTATCTGTTACATTTAGCATCGAAATTCCAATGAACGGTCTTTCTAATTCCTTTCCTTGTTCTAAATCATCTACATATTCCATCGCATATTCAATAGGAATCGCAAATCCCATTCCTTCTATCTCATCTTCTACTAATTTTAAAGAATTAATTCCAATTACTTCTCCACGTATATTAACTAAAGGTCCACCACTATTTCCTGGATTAATTGCAGCATCAATTTGAAGAACACTCATCATAAAATCATTCGTAGAGGCAATACTTACTTCTACCTTTCTATTTTTTCCAGATAAAGTTCCTCTTGTTACAGTTCCACGATATTCATATCCAACAGGAGATCCTACCGTAAAAACAGTATCTCCTAAACTCATATTTTCACTAGTACCAAGTTTGGCTACTTGATGAACATGTTCGGCATCGATTTGAACAACAGCTAAATCTAAATATTCATCGCTTCCTAATACTTCTCCTTCTACTTGATCATCATTAGATAACGTAATAACTACTCGATCTGCTCCCTCAATTACATGATGATTTGTCATCACATAACCATAATGATCATCTTTTTTATAAATAAATCCACTACCAGATGAAACAAGTCTTCCATTTTTATAATTTTGAATCGTTACTGTTGCATCATAGATTTCTCCTACTGCAGTTGCAATTCCTGATTCATCAATCGTAATATCATCACTACATTGAATGACTCCTGTCGTATAAGTAGATTGGGTTGGTGTATTTCGTATTACGATAGGATTTTCTTCCAAATAATAATACATGACTCCCCCTCCACATAAAAATGCTACTAAAACAGTTGCTAAAGTAATTAATCTTCCTCTCATTCTTCCACCTTCCTTACAATGTTACTAATGGTTTCCCAATTTTTAGGAAATCCCATTCGATCCAATACTTTATCGATTGGAATAGTCTTTACATTATATTCTAAATTATCTAAAGCATGTTTAATTTCTAATACTAAATCTTTTACCTCGTTTGGTTTTAAAAGATGTTTCATGATAATGATTAAGGCAAAAATATCATTTTTTCCATAAATATATTCTCCATCTACTTTCTCTATTCCTAATAAACTATGATAAAGAGTATCCGGAATAGCACGTTGTGTTCTATTTTCAAACACAATATCTTCATGAGCACATAAATTTCTATAGTTTGATAAAATAGGTAAATAAATGGTTAACGTATCTACACTAACATGATAAATATCCGCTATTGCTTCTTGATCCTCCTTCTTTAGTATGGCAAATAATTCTCCCACAATACCAAAGGATAATACTTTGACTAAAATCCATAAAGGAATATAACCATAATTATTCAGATAATGGCTTGTTGCAGAATGCTGTTGTGCATTATAACGAACTTGTCTTTTCATTTTCTTAATTAGATCTTGTACTTGTCTAATCTTTTCTGGATTACTCGTAAAGTTTTTTGGTCTTAAGTAATCTCCCTCTTTATAACCATATTTTTTAGATAATTGATAAGAGATAATCGACTTCAAGTTGTTTTCAATCACCAATAAATTCTTAAAAATAATGTTACGGAAAGTACGATCAAATAAGAACAGACTATAAAGTTCATCAAAAGTTGTTCCCGGAATAAATTTCTTTTCTTTTTCTGATTTAAAGAATAAGTATCGATAACCATTTAAGAAAAAGTAATTTTCTCTTAATAGAACTTCTTTTGCATATTCATAATCAGGAATGGTAAGTCCCTTATACTCCATAATTTCAATTTGTTCTTCTAAGCTTTTAAACTCTTTATTTGCCATATTCATTTCTCACCTAGTATTCATTATAGCACATCAAATGTGTAATTTATATGAAAAAAGGGAAATTTTATGGTAGAATGAAAATAATGAGGTGAAGAAAATGGCTGGAACGATTACACATGCTTATTTTGCTTTAGACTTATATGAACGTTTAAGTATACGAAGCAAAGAACTATTAATGGATGAAAAAGAATCTTTAAAGTTATTTTCCCAAAATACAGATGTTTTATTTTTCTATAATATCACCAATTTTAAAAAAGGAAAAAAGATAAGAGATTTTGGTTACTACACACAGAAAAAGAAAACTTATGAATTTTTCTCTACTCTAATTAACTATATCAAATATAATCATTACCAATATAGTCCTCAAGTAATGTCTTATTTATATGGAATGCTAGCCCATTATGTATTGGATAGTACCATGCATCCTTTTATTATTTATAAAACAGGAAAATTTCAAAAAAAGGATAAATCCACCTACAAATACAATCATTTACATAATGAAATGGAATCTTATTTAGATCATTATTTATTAAGATTAAGAGAAGGAATCAATCCACATCGATTTAAATGTTATCAATTTTGTTTTCAAGTAGATTCCCTTAGTAAAGATTTAATCGAAGTAATGGATTTTGCTTATAAAGAAGTATTTCATATTGAAAATTTTCATCAATACTATTGGAAATCCGCAAAACAAATGAAATTCTTTTATCGTGTATTTCGCTATGATCCAATAGGAATCAAAAAAGGATTCTATCAAGTAGTTGATTGGATTTGTCCAAGAAGTCTATTACGGAAAGTTCCTTTATCTTATCATATTAATCCAAAAGGAAAAAAGGAATTTTTAAATTTAGAACATAAGACTTGGTATTACCCAACCGATAAAAGAATAAAAAGAAAAGAATCAATTCTAGAACTTTATACCAAAGCTTTAGATAAAGCAGTAAAAATGATTCAAGATATAAATCGATATATTTATTATGATAAAAAAATCAATTTAAAAAAAGTAGTAGGAAATCTTAGCTACGAAACAGGAAAAGATTGTGATCAAGAAAAGGAACTAAAATATTTTGAGTTTTAGTTCCTTTTTCTTTAAAAAGTATGCTACTTTTGTATGAATTTTCAAATATTTTCCAATAATAAGATTAGGTGATATGATGTTTTATAAATATTTATTAGTAAAAGAAGATGGAAATCCTACTCTTTATTTATATGTTGATCATTCTTTTGAATTTGCTAGCGATTTTTATTCGCAACAAACAAATCAAGAAAATCTTTATCAAAAAGTAGATCATTATTTAACAAGAAATGGCATTACTTATCCTGGAAACAAAGTATATTTTGTGAAAAATGGAATTATTTTAGGTTCCATTGATCTTAGCAATTATGATTTTTCTCATCATCGAATGGTAGAAATCATAGATTCTAATGCGAGTAATAAATTGATTGATATGCAAAACAGTGATGGTCTTATTGAAAAGTTGAAATTAGAGGAATATGTATTTGGTGTGGTCAGTGCTGAAATGCCAGCTATTTTTCAAGAAGAAACCTTAAAAGCACAGGCAGTGATTGCTAGAACTTATGCTCTGAAACGATTAAGCAGAAACTTACCAATTAAAAATTTGAATGCAACTCAAATTTATCGCGATAGAACTTATTTAAAAGAATTATGGCAAGATAAATATGAAGAATATCAAGCCAAAATTAAAAAAGCAATTAAAGATACGGAAAATGAAGTCATTAAATTTGATGGAGATTATATTGATTCTTATTATCATTTAGCCAGTAATGGTAGAACAGAAGATAGTCGTAATGTTTTAAAACTCGCTTATCCTTATTTGGTGAGTGTCCCTAGTGCTTGGGATTTAGAACAAGATTATGTCAGTAGAAGAATTATACCAAACGATTACCTGAGTAAATTATTAAATATGAAGATTACTAAAAATACGAAAGTAGATATTTTAATGAAAACCATTGGACATCGTGTAAAATACATTCAATTTGATGATAAAGTATTTGATGGAATGATTTTAAGTAGACGTTTAGGATTAGATTCCAATGATTTTACTGTTAGTATAGAGGATCATTATACTACCTTCACAACGCGTGGACATGGTCATGGATTTGGACTTAGTAAATATGGAGCAGAAGCAATGGCAAGAGCTGGATATCATTACAGACAAATCATTTCCCATTATTATCCTAATACTTATATTGAAAAAATTAATGATTAAAATAAGTAATCACACTATCCACAATTACTTTGGATAGTTTTTTTTGATAATTTTTTTGCTGCAATAGATAACGTTCATTGGGATTTGACAAAAAACCACATTCTATTAACACACCTGGTACTGTAGTATTTTTATACATATATAAATCTGTTGTTTTTAATTTTCTTTTCGAACCTAAAGCCGTTTGAAAATTTTTCATCAAAATTTCCCCAAAAATTTTATTCTCTGCGTTGATAGGATGATACAAGACTTCTGCCCCACTCCATCTCGTATCACTATAATAATTAATATGAATAGATAAATATAATTCAGCTCCATATTCTTTATACATTAAAATTCGACGATACAAATCTCCTCTTTTTTTTCTAGCATCCCACTTGCTGGATAAATCCGTATCTGTCGTTCTCGTCAGATAAACAATAGCTCCTTTTTCTAAAAGTTGCTGTTCTAATTCTTTGGAAATTTCTAAAACCAAATCCTTTTCTTCAATGGTTCCATAGGATGTACCGGGGTCCCTACCTCCATGTCCTGGATCTACAAAAATCACTCTTCCAAAAAGAGGTAATTCTGGTACTATGGCATCTACTTTTATGAAAATTCCAAAACAGATAAAAAAAAGAAAAAGAAACAAAAGATACATTTTTTTCATAAAAATACTCCTTACTTAATAAATGATATGCGAAATTTTTGTTTTTTTGATATTTCCAAAAACTCTTTTTTTTGACACAAAAACGACTATTTTTAACATTTTAAATCAATAATCAGTTCTTCTTAGAAAAAAATGTTAAAATTCCTGATATGAGGTGGATGCTGTGATCAATGTAATCATTTATGAAGATAATCAAGAAATGCAACGTTTATATCAGGAAGAAATTAAGAATTTTTTTGAAAAAAGAAATCATACTGTCAATTTTTATCTATTTTCTCATTATTCCAAAGATTTAGAGAAAATCATGCAAAAAATTTCCAGAAAAAAACTTTTTATTTTAGATATTGAGGTTCCTGGTAAATCGGGATTGGATTTAGCGCGTGAAATTCGAGGAAATGGAGATTGGATTAGTCCTTTTATTATCATTACGAATCACGATTCTTTTAAAAATACAGGATTTACTAGTAAAACATTATTATTAGATTTTATTTCGAAAAAAGAAAATAGAAAGGAACGATTACAAGAAGCATTAGAAACTGCTTATGAAATATTAAATAGAAAAGAAACTTATACTTTTCAATATAATGGAGAAATTCATCATATTTCATATCAAGATATTTTATATTTTGAAAAAGATTTGAATGATAATTATACTTTTCTTTATACAGAAGATTATTCTTATAAAGTGAAAGATAGCATTTCTAACATTCAAAAAGAATTAGAAAACCATCCTAATTTTTTTAAAACACACAGAAGTTGTATCATTAATGTAAAACAAGTGGATTACTTAGATTTGGAAAACAATCAATTATCGATTAGAAATCATGTAATCCGTTTATTAACGAAAGAGAAAAAAGAAAAATTAAAAAAACTACTCCAGAAAGAAAAATCGAAAATCACAGAAAATCCTCAAAATAAAACCATTTAAAAAAATTTTTACATCTTCTCCAAACACGTGTTATAATTACTACATTATTAAAATAAAGGAGGGGAAATATGATCATTCATCGGAAAATAGAAGAAAAAGTTAGAGATATTGATTATAAAAATACATCCATTAATCGATTAATCATTTATTCTAATCTGTTAATAGAAAGTAATTCATCTTTTCGCGATAATGCTGTTACTGATTTGGCATTCATTGATTCTATGAGCGGAATTAAAAATTCAAAATTATCCAATAGCAGTTTTTCTCCCTAAGGCTACCACAAGAGGTAGTTTTTTTCATGAAAAAGAAAAAACCCATAAACATTGAGTTTATGAGTGTTGAACGATTGGTATTTCCTATCTCTTTGAGAACTGTGGTGCACGACGTGCTTTCTTTAATCCTGGTTTCTTACGTTCTTTCTTACGAGAATCACGAGTAATAAAACCAGCTGTCTTTAAAGGTTTTCTAAAACTATTTTCAGAATCCTTAGCAGTTGTGGAATCATAACTTAAAAGTGCTCTTGTAATTCCTAAACGAATTGCTCCTGTTTGACCAGAGAACCCACCACCGTTAACATTGACATCTACATCAAATATTTCATCGGTTTTGGTTAAAACTAATGGTTGCATTAAATCCATAATGAGAGTTTCATATGGTAAATATTCATGAACATCTCTACCATTGATTGTTACTTTACCTTTTCCTGGAGTTAATTTTACTCTAGCAACACTAGTCTTTCTTCTACCAGTTCCAGTATAAACTTTATCTTTTGCCATATTTTCCTCCTACTTTAACTCAATACGAACAGGCTTTTGAGCTTGTTGATTATGAGTTTCTCCTTCATATACAAATAATTTCTTATACATTTGTCTTCCTAAACGATTATGTGGAAGCATTCCTTTTACAGCTCTTTCAACCATTTCAACAGGATATTTTTCTTTCATTACTCTAGCTGTTCTTTCCCTTAATCCACCAGCATACATAGAGTGATTATAATATACTTTTTGATCTAACTTGTTTCCTGTTAACTTCACATCTTTGGCATTAATAATGATGATGTAATCTCCACAATCAATATGTGGTGTGTAAGTAGGTTTATGTTTTCCTCTTAACATATGAGCAGCCTTGGCAGCTACTTTTCCTAATGGCTGATCTTTGGCATCAATTACATACCATTTACGATCAACTGTTTCCTTTTTTTGCATAAAACTTGTCATATATATTCTCCTTTAATTTTTTCCCTTCCCAATTATATTTTCCCAGGACATAATTCGGAATTTGGAATATATAAAATGTACCAGTTAAAATTATATGATAAAATGATTAGAAAAGTCAATAAAAATATGAGTTTTTTGCAGTTTTTTACGAAAAAATTACCCTAAACTTCTCATATTTTTGCCTAATACCACACTTTATTCAAATAAAGTCCCTCAGCAGGAGCTATTTTTACAGATTTTGCTCGATCTTTTTGTTTTAAGATAGTTTCCACATCCGCTACTTCTTTTTTTCCACTCCCGATGGCTAATAATAGACCTACCATATTTCTGACTTGATATTTCATAAATCCATCCGCTTGGAAATGAATTTCTATAATATGGTTCTTTTCTTGAATATTGGTTTTTAAAATGGTTCTTACTTTATTTTCTCTTTCATCTTCACTAGACACAAAAGAAGTAAAATCATGAGTACCTTCAAAATGTTTGATTGCTTCTTTCATTCTATCCATATCCAATTTTCTATTATATTGATAGATATAATTTCTCATGAGTGGATTGTATTCCCCTATATTAATTTTATAAATATACTCCTTTTTCTTCGCACTAAATCGTGCATGAAAATGATTGGATACTTTTGCTACTTTGATCACATGAATATCTGCAGGTAAATTAGAATTTAATCCTCTTTTTATTTTATCCAAAGGAATTTCTAATGCTAAATCAAAGTGAGCCACTTGATTCATAGCATGAACCCCTTTATCTGTCCTACCAGATGATTGAACCGTTGTAGGAGTTTGCCCATTTAAATAGCTCACTGCTTTTTCTAATTCTCCTTGCACTGTTCTTAACTTTGGTTGATACTGATAACCATTAAAATGAGTTCCATCATAAGAAAAATCAATTCGACAACGCATAACTACCTCCCATAAACAAATACAAAACAGAAAAGAATCAGATGAATCATTAAATAATTACTATCCCAAGGTTCCCACTTTCTTTTTTCAATATCCGTTCTTCTTTTCGAATCATTATAAAATCTTAATTGATTTACTACTAAAAAGTCCTTCATTTGGATTTGGGTTTTGTGATATGCTTTCTGGAGGATATGAAAAAGGTATCCACGATTAGAAAAACCATATTCTTTTTTTAAATCATATAATATTTTCCCATTTTTTTGAAAATATTTTCCAAAATAAATCAAATATAAAATTCGATAAGTAATTTTTTTGGATTGAAAACGATAGAGAGTTGCTTCTAATAGATATCTAAGTTCTACGGTTTTCGTAACTTTTTTCAACAAAATTGTGTAAATGATTAAAATTCCTAACTTTGTTATCCACAAAAGTTGTGGAAAAAAGATTCCTAAAATATTCATCAATATGACCAAAAGATGAAAAGAAAATACATTTTGATACTGTTTAGTAATTAATAACAAAAAGAAATTCACAAATAGAATAAAATAACTTTCCCGACAAATCATCAAGGCAATTAATACTAGTAAATAACAAAAAACTTTATTAAAAATATGAACTTCTTGAATCATAGAATTTTTAAGAAACATGCTTATACACATCCTTTATTAAATCCCTAACATCTCTATGAAAAGAAAGTTTTATTTTTTTCTTTCTAGCTAACATTGTAAACCTTACCAAATCAGGAATCTCTAACTCATTTTCTATTAAAAAAGGAATATCTTGATAAATCTCTAACACATTACCAAAAGCTAATAAATGCCCCTTTTTTAAAATGATGATATCATCCACTAATTCATATAATAAATTGATATGATTACTGCTAATCAAAATAGTCTTATGATATTTTTCTTGTAATACTTTTATAAAATGAGTTAATTTTTTTTGTTTCTGATAATCTAATTCCACAAATGGTTCATCTAATATGATAATACTAGGATTATAGATTAAACTTAGTACAATTTGAACTAATTTAATTTCTCCTGTTGATAAAGTAGAAATAGGTTTCTCAAAATAGGACTCTTCTAATCCTACCATCGTAAAAGCTTGACTTATTTTTTTAGAAAGATTTTTAGGATGATAATTTAACCTAGATATTAAAAATTCCATTTCTTCTTTTAAACTATCCGTGAAAAACTGTTCTTTCGGATTTTGAGTAACCAGAGCAACCTCTTTTCGAACTTGGCATAAATTTTCTGAATTAATTTCTAAATTTCCAACCGTAATACTTCCTGTAGAAGGAAATTTTAGAGCATCTATCAACTCACATAACAAGGTCTTATATTCTCCTGTGATACCAATAATATGATTGGATTCAATTTTGAAATTGATACGATCTAACAGTTTTTTATTTTTATAACGGTATCCTACATTTTTCAAAATTATTTCCATAATGTATTCACCATCCGATCCATATCTAATTCTGTTTCTTTCAATAATTCATAAAATTCTAGTTTGTAAGATAAATCAACCATAAAAGGAAGAGAAAATCCTAATCGATTGAGTAACGTATCTTCTTTTAATACCACAAGTGGTTTTCCTTCCACTACTATTTTTCCTTGATTTAAAATATATAAATAGTCGGTATCTAAAGTATCTTCTAAATTTGTGGTTGTTAAAAGAATTGTTGTATGATTTTTCTTTTGATAATCTTTTAGGACTTTTTTTATGAATTGTTTTGTTTTAGAATCCATCATAGAAAAAGGATGATCTAATAATAAAATTTTAGGGTAATGAAGAATCGCTATTGCTAGTAGAAGAATTTGTTTTTCTGCATTAGTTAAATCACTAGTCTTTTTTTCTAGCAGTTTATTGATTTTAAAAAGATGAGCTACTTCTAAAATACGATGTTCTATTTCTTCGATAGAATAATTCAAATTTTCTAGAGGAAAAGCCATTTCTTTATAAACATCTTCAAATAAAAAAGGAGTAGATAGATTTCCAAAAACGATTCCTAAATCTTTGGTATGATCTTTTATTCGATTAGAATCAACATAAGAATAATTGATGGTAATGGTATCTTTACTTGGTAAAAGACCTCCAATTAATTTGATTAAAGTAGTCTTTCCACTTCGATTATTTCCTGCAATACTAATATAACTTCCTTCTTCTAGAGAAAGATGAAAATGATGAAAGATGGTAGTAGTGCCATATTGAAAATTTAAATCTTTGATCTCCATTATTTTGGACATACTACCACCTCACTGATTTATTATTATACTCAAATATATTTTTAAATTCAATGAAAAAAGATTAAATAATTTAATCTTTCCAGTTTCTATTTTTTCTTTCTTTTCTGAATTTGATAAGTAATTTTCATTAAAGTTTTATCAGATAAAAATCTACCAAAAAATTTACCACATTTCATAGTAAATCCTGGGATAATTAACAATTTCTTTTGTAGCATTTTATCAACCGCATATTTTGCTACTTGATCTGCCTTTTGTGGTTTTACGGAAAATTGTACACCCGCAACTTGATTAAAATTAGTTTCTACTGGTCCTGGACATAAGCAAGAAACAGATACTTTTGATTTTTCTTTTTTTAATTCATAAGAAATGGCTTCGGTCAAACGATATACATAGGATTTAGTACTATAATAAGTCGCCATTAAAGGTCCTGCTTGAAAAGCTGCAGAAGAAGCAATATTTAAAATATATCCTTTATTTTTCCTTTTCATATCTTTTAAGAAAAGTTTCGTTAATACATGAACAGCTTTCACATTTAAATCAATCATATTTAATTCCTGCGTTAAATCAAGTTCTGTAAAAGATCCAAATAATCCGTATCCTGCATTATTAACTAGGACATCGATATCATCGTTTTTGACTAATACGTATAAAGATTTAATATCTTCCATTTTGGATAAATCTACTACAATAATTTTTGGTTTGTGTCTTAATGTTTTAGCAACATTTTCTAATTTTTCTTTATTTCTCGCTACTAAAACTAATTCATATCCTAATTCATCTAAATATTTCGATATTTCTAATCCAATTCCACTAGAAGCACCGGTTACTAAAGCTTTCATATTACCACCCTAAACTCATTATAACACTGATTTTTGTGTTTTAAAAGCACTTTTTTTAAGAAAAAAGCAATCTATATTTTAAAAAAATAGGGTTATTTTCTACGTGCATGTGTATATAATCTTCCCTTAATCATTTTCACATATTCATTAGAAAAAGAAAAAGTATTGAAAAAAGGAGATAATTCTAAATTTTTATTTTTCTTTTTTTCTAAAATTCTACTAGGATCATAAAGAATAATACCAGATTGTAAATCTTTTTTGAATCTAAAATTATGATAATCCACAATGGAATTTACAATTGGGTAAATTCTATAATTATTAACGATAACTTCTCTCATCGAAATAGGAAATTCTAAACTATTTTTTTTGACAAATACTACTTCTATTTTTTTAGAATTTTCTAATTGATAAGGAACAAAATAAACTCCTAAAATGTTTTCTTCATATTTTTTTAAATAAGAAATTACTAAGTGAGAAATAACTTCTACTACTGGATTACTCGTATTTTTTTTACTCATTTTCGTCTTCCCTGTCATCAATCTTATAAAACTAAAATCTTTTTCGATTGATTCCTTTCTCTTTCTATTTTTAAATTTCCATATGAATTCGTTACTCTAGAAAACTTTAGTAAACGAAAGATATCTATATTTTAATCTTTTTCGAAAAATCTTTCAACTTTTTATTTTGATTTTCTATTTCTTTTATGATCAATGAAGAAAGAGTAATTTTGAAATCTCAAAAATTACTCTTTTTTAGTTCAGTCTTTGAATCACAACACTCACTAATGGATTCGCAAATAATGAAGCATTATCATCTAACTTAGGACTATTTAAATAAAAAGGTCGTTTTCCAACATTGGCTAATTCAAAAGTATCTTGTCCTAAAGTCGTTGTAATGATTCCACTTCCTACTAATGTAGAGGATAATGGGTATTGACCCCAAACACTTGCCCCTGCATATACTGTAGTCTCATCCACTTTTCGAAATCCAATGGAAATAGCATCTTTACTACCTGTATTGGTAGCATTCGCATAAACAACAAAGTCCACTCGATAAGTACCTGGATAAACAATCGTAATGGTATATTCATTTTCATCAATACTAAAATCTTCATTCTCGTTGGATATTGTTAAATCAAGAGGAATTTTTTGATTTGGTCCAATCATGATTCCATTTTCGGAATCATCTGAATGAAAAGTTACTACACAAACAGTGGGTATTACTAATGGTCCTGGAGGTCCTTGCTCGCCAGGTGGTCCTGGAACTCCCCTTTCCCCTGGTTCTCCTTGATCCCCTTTTGGTCCAGGAAAGCCTTGATCTCCTGGTAAACCTTGTGGTCCAGTTGGACCTGTTGGGCCTGGTTCACCGTTACTTCCATTTACACCTCGTGGGATCACAAAGTCAAATTTATGATTTAATCCATCTCTATGATCAACAATTTTAGCAAGAGTTCCTGCTGATCCAGTCGCTACAACTCCAAGACTGATTGTTTCTGCCAATCCAGTATCTCCTTTCGGACCAGGATCTCCTTGCATTCCTTGTGGACCCGGTGGTCCTTGTTCTCCTTGTTCTCCCTTTTCACCTTTAGGACCAGGTACCCCCTCTGGACCCATAGGGCCAGGTGGTCCTTGCTCTCCTTTTTCTCCAGAATCTCCTTTCGGGCCTCGCTCTCCTTGCATTCCACGAGGTCCTGGAGGTCCTTGCTCTCCTCGTTCTCCTGAATCTCCTCTTGGTCCCTGTATTCCTTGTGGGCCTGGAGGTCCTTGTTCTCCTCGTTCTCCAGAATCCCCTTTTGGTCCTTCTCTTCCTTCTGGTCCAGGTAGTCCTTGTTCTCCACGTTCCCCCTGTTCTCCTTTTGGTCCAGGTAATCCTTGTATGCCTTGCGGTCCTGGGATTCCTTGAATACCTTGCTCTCCTTTTTCACCTTGTGGTCCTGGGGCTCCTTGAACACCCTGTGGACCAGGAATTCCTTGCTCTCCGCGTTCACCTCGCTCCCCAGGTGGTCCTTGAATACCTTCTATTCCCTGTATTCCAGGATCGCCTTGTGGACCTTTTATTTGTCCTACATTTTTCCAAGTATCATCCGATTCAGACCAAACATATAAATCATTTCCTACTAAATAAGAATCTCCTAAATGACCCGTATTATGCACCTCTTCTAATTCTGAAACTGTCGCATAAGAACCTAGGATTGTGACACTTGTACCATCTTTTCCACGTGGTCCAGTTGGTCCTTTTGGAATTACAAAATCTAAAGTATGCATAAGACCTTCTTTTCGATCAATGATTTGTGCTTCGCTTGGGAAATCTGCTGTTGTTACATTGCCAATTGTGATGGATTCCGCTTGCCCCGTTTCTCCACGAGGACCAGTTGGACCAATAACATAACAATTTTTCGGAACATGATAAATTTTATGATTCATTCTTTCACCTCCTTATTAATACTATATGCATCTTTTTGATAATCTGATTAGACTAAGAATAGAGATTATAATTTTATTTTTCAATTCTATTCATCCAGAACAAAGTGATTTATTAAAATAAATCACCCTATCAAACCTCACGGTTTCATTTTTCTCCTTCAACGGATATACTACCCTCCAGAGACCAGTATCCGATAGTCGCTACCGTATATTTTTTATGATTTATTCTAATTCATAATAAGTTAAGTTCTTTTATATACATTTTTATTCCTTCTGTTAATATATTGATACTCGCATTTACATCTCTATCTAATTCATTTTTACATTCTCTACATTCGAAACATCTTATTTCTAAATTCTTTAGTTCTTTCATTCTATTCCCACAAACACTACAAATTTGACTACTAGGATAATACGTATCTATTTGATATAGTTTCTTATTCTTCCATTTCGTTTTGTATGTGAGTTGCCTGATGATTTCTCCAAAAGAACTATTCGCAATAGATTTTGCTAAATGATGTTTTTTTCTCTCTATCATTTCTTTTACTTTCAATGTTTCACATACAATGATGTCATTTTCTTTTACTAAAGTTGTTGTAATAAGATGTAGATAATATTTTCTTGCATTTCTTAGTTTTTGATAATATCTTTGTAATTTTATGATTATTTTTTTCCTATTATTTCCTCCTCTTTTACTTCTAACTAATGCTTTCTGATAACCCTTTATTTTTCTTTCATTCTTTTTAATATTTGCGAAAGCTTGATACTTTACTGCATCACTTGTAACTACTAAATCTTTAATCCCTATATCGATTCCTATGATATTTTTTGGAACCAATGGCTTCGTTATGACTTCTTCTTCTACACAAACACATGCATAATATTTACCTGCTTCTTTTTTTACTGTTACATTTATTATTTTAAATGGAAAACTTTTTTTATTACGATAACCTCTTATTTTTATGGAACCTATCTTTGGTAAAGTAATTGTTTTATTTTCTAAATTTACTTTGATATTTTCATAAGACTTATCTTTATAAGTACTTCTAATACAAATAGTTCTATAGGATTCATTGTTTCCTTTCTTTTTAAACTTAGGGTAACCACTATGATGAAAATAGTTCGTAAAAGCTCTATCTAAATCATCTAAGCTAGTTCTTAAAATAGAACTATCTATTTCTTTTAACCAAGGATAGGTTTCTTTTAATTTTAAAATATTTTTCTTCAAATCACCGATAGAAATTAATTTTTTATTTTCTGTATAAGCATTCATTTGATAAGAAAGATAATAATTATAAATAAATCTAGAAGAACCTAAAAATTGATTGAGCATATCAATTTGTTCATTTGTTGGATACATTCTAAATTGATAAGCTTTATATATATTCATACTCAATCTACCCCTCCTAATTCATATTATCATACATATGTTTGCATGTCAAATGCTATTTGAAAACAAATTCCTTATAAACAAAAAAAGTAGATTTCTCTACTTTCCATTTTTATTTTACTAACTGTAAAATTACCATTAAGGCATCATCGCCTTTTCTTTCAGTTGTTTTTAAAATTCTAGTATAACCACCATTGCGATCTTTATAACGAATGGCTAAGTCATCAAATACTTTTTTAACAGCTTCTGTATCATTTTGTAAGAAAGCTAAAGCTTTTCTTCTAGATACTAAACTTCCATTTTTTCCATAAGTAATCATTTTATCAACCAAACTACGAACTTCTTTGGCTCTGGTTTCGGTTGTAGTGATTGCTTCATGCATGATAACATCTTTTACTTGATTCGCAAGTAAACTTCTTCTATGCTTATTATCACGCCCTAATTTTCTATATGCCATCTTGCTCCTCCTTACTTATTAATCTTCATCACGAAGTACTAACCCTAAGTCTCTTACCTTATCTAATACTTCTTTTAATGATTTCTTACCTAAATTACGAATTTTCATCATGTCAGATTCGGTTTTATTTACTAAATCTTGTAATGTATGAATACCAGCACGTTTTAAACAGTTGTAAGCACGAACAGAGAAATCTAAATCTTCAATTGTCGTTTCTAAAGCTTTCATTTTTGGATCTTCTGTTTTTTCAATCATAATTCCACTCATATCTGCAATACTACTTAAATCTGTCAAGATTTCAAAGTGTTCAATCAAAATACGAGAGGCAAGTGCAACTGCTTCTTCTGGTTTAATGGATCCATTTGTCCAAACGCTTAATACTAATTTATCATAGTTTTCATTTTGTCCAACACGAGCTGGCTCCACTTCATAAGCAACTCTTTCAATAGGAGAATATAAAGAATCTATTGCAATGGTTCCAACCTTTTTATCAGTTAATAATTTTTTATTATCATCACTCTTAACATATCCTCTACCATTTCCTACTGTCATCTCCATAACAAGTTTTCCACCCTTAGATAAAGTAGCAATTTCTTTTTCTGGATTTAAAATCTCAATATCACTATCGTGTTCAATATCACCAGCTGTAACAACACCTTCTTTGGTTGCGTTTAAACGAATGATTTTATTTTCTTCTGTATGATTTTTAATCACAATTCCTTTTAGATTTAAAACAATTAACGCAACATCTTCTCTTACTCCATCAATCGTTTGAAACTCATGAGATACCCCTTCAATCTTTACACTAGTAATTGCACTACCTGGTAAGCTAGATAACATTACTCTTCTTAATGCATTTCCTAAAGTAGTACCAAAACCTCTTTCTAGTGGTTCTAATTCAAACTTTCCATAAAAATTACTTTCTACATTTTCTACGATTTTATATACTGGTTTTTCAAATTGTAACATGAAACTAACCTCCTTAATTTAATTAAACGCGAGGGCGTTTTGGTGGACGACATCCATTATGTGGAATTGGAGTTTCATCTGAGATAGCAGTAACTTCTAATCCAGCAGTTTGTAATGAACGAATTGCTGTTTCACGTCCAGGACCCATTCCTTTTACTCTTGCTTCTACTTTACGCATTCCCATATCATATGCAGCTTTTCCAGCTGCTTCTGCTGCCATACCAGCTGCAAATGGTGTAGATTTTTTACTACCTTTAAACCCGATAGCACCACTAGATGCCCAACTAATTGCATTTCCTTCTTTATCACAAATCGTTACGATTGTATTATTGAATGTTGCATGAATATAAGCAATTCCTTCCGGTACATTCTTTTTGACTTTTCTTTTTCTAGTCTTATAGGCCATAAGTCTTTCCTCCTTTATTTCAATTTATTATTTCTTTTTATTAGCAATTGTCTTTGGTTTTCCTTTACGAGTACGAGCATTTCTATTTGTTCTTTGTCCTCTTACAGGTAATCCCTTTTTATGACGAGTTCCTTGATAAGAATTAATTTCCATTTTCGTCTTGATATTCATGTTTACTTCACGACGAAGATCACCTTCTGTCAAGTATTTATTAACTTCATCACGAATTCTAGCTAACTCATCGTTATCTAAATCCTTTGCTTTTTTAGTTGGTTCTACTTTTGCATCCTTACAAATCGTAAGTCCTAAATTTCTACCAATTCCATAAATACTTGTTAAAGCAATAGAAATATGTTTCTCATTTGGAAGATCGATTCCTTTAATACGTGCCATAAATACACCTCCTATTTATTATCCTTGTTTTTGTTTGTGCTTTGGATTTTCACAAATAATTCTAATTTTACCTTTTCTTTTGATAACTTTGCACTTAGCACAAATTGGTTTTACTGATGCTTTTACTTTCATTTTTCCCTCCTACTTTCTATAGGTTATTCTCCCATGTGTTAAATCATAGGGTGTTAACTCTATTGTTACGGTATCACCTGGTAAAATGCGAATGTAATTCATTCGGATTTTACCAGAAACATGGGCTTCTACAATATGTTCATTTTCTAGTTTTACTTTAAATTTTCCACCTGGAATAATTTCTAAAACTTTTCCTTCCACTTCGATGATATCATCTTTCTTAGCCATTTCATCACTCTCCCGTTAAAATTTGATAACCTTCTTTGGTTACTGCGACCGTATGTTCAAAGTGAGCAGATGGTAATCCATCATCTGTTTTGATAGTCCAATCATCATCTAGGATATAAATATCTTCACTTCCTAAATTTAGCATTGGCTCTACCGCAATTACCATTCCTTCTTTGAGAATTGGGCCAGTGTTCCTTTTTCCATAATTAGGAACTTCCGGTTCCTCATGAATTTTGGTTCCAACCCCATGCCCTACTAGTTCTTTGACAACTCCTAGATGATGAAGAGTTGCATATTCTTCGATGGCAGAACCAATATCTCCAATCCTAGCACCTGGCTTAATTTGTGATAATCCTACAAATAAAGCTTTTTCGGTATGTTCTAGAAGATATTTTATTTCATTATTTACTTCTCCTACTGGATAACTCCAAGCAGAGTCGCCATGATATCCTTTATAACACGCCCCAATATCAATCGATATGATATCTCCATTCTTTAACTTTCGATTGCTAGGAATTCCATGTACTACCTCATCATTAATACTAGTACAGATAGAACCAGGAAACCCTTGATATCCCTTAAAAGAAGGCGTTGCATTCTGACTACGGATAAATTCTTCTGCCAAACGATCTAATTCTTTCGTTGTGATTCCTTCTTTTAAATAAGGTTTTAGATATTGATGAGTACGATAAACAATGTTACCGGCTTCTTTTAATAACTCTATTTCTCTTTTACTTTTTAAAGTAATCATCTAATCATCTCTTTCCTAAGATAGTTTGAATCTTACTAAAAATTTCTTCTTTGGATAATGTTCCATCTACAACTTTCAATTTTCCTTGCTTTTGATAATAATCAATTAAAGGTTGTGTTTTCTCAAAATATTCTTGATATCGAACTTGAAAGGTTTCTTGATTATCATCACTGCGTGTATATAATTCATTTCCACAAGAATCACAGATTCCTTCTACCTTTGGTTTTAACGAGTCTATATTCATATTGTAACTTTTTCCGCAACTTTTACATAATCTACGACCAGTAATTCTATCAAGCAAAATGGAATATGGAACATCTAACTCTATGACAAAATCGATTTGACTATTTTTTTTCGTTAGTATTTCATCTAATTTTTCTGCTTGATAAAGATTTCTAGGAAAGCCATCTAATAATAGATGAGAACAATCGATTTGATCAAGGTATCGTTCTAGTATGGCTAAGACAATATCGTCACTAACGAAACTACCGCTTTCCAATACTGCTTTGATTTTTTTTCCAAAATCACTTTCTTCTTGAGAAACTTCTCTTAATAAGTTTCCGGTTGAAATATGATGGATGGAATAATTTTCTTTTAATAATTCAGCCTGTGTTCCTTTTCCGGCTGCAGGTGGAGCAAGTAAAATGATATTCATTATCTTCTCCTATAACTCTTTCGATAACTACGAGTTACTAAGCTACCTTCTAATTGTTTATAAGTCTCTAAGGCAACTCCGACTACAATTAATAATCCTGTACCTCCAATTGTTACCTGACTCGATAAAGTAATTTGATCGGATAAATTTACCAAGTTAGTAAATAAAATAGGAAGTCCAGCAATAATAATTAAAAAAATAGAACCAACCACAATTAATCTAGAAATTACTTTTGATAAATAAGTTTCTGTTTCTTTTCCAGGCCTTACTGCTGGGATAAATCCCCCATTTTGCTGAAGATTTTTTGCCATTTCTTCTGGTTTCATTTGGATAAAAGTATAAAAGTATCCAAAGAAGAAGATTAAGATTGCATATAAGATAAATCCTACAAGAGTTGTATAACTTAAGTAATGATTACAAAAGTTAATGAATCCTTCTTTTCCTGTAAATTGTGCTATGGTAGATGGAATCATTAAGAAACTAGATGCAAAGATAACAGGAACAACTCCAGCTGAATTAATTTTAATTGGCATAAAAGATTGTTCTTTGCCATAAGCACTGGTTGATTTATTGGCATATTGAATAGGTATCTTTCGATCTGCTTCTTGAACCCAAATAACTCCAATTACGATTAAGAAATATACGATAACAAATACGACAAATAGTAAAATTCCTAACCATTGTTGTAGAGATGACTCTAAAATTAAACCTTGGAAGGCTAACACAAACATAGTTGGAAGTTCTTTAATGATACCAGCCATAATAATTAAACTCATACCATTACCAATTCCCTTCTGGGTAATCTGATCTCCTAACCATAATGTGAAAGCAGTACCTGCCGTTAGAATCGTTGTAATATACAAATGATCTAATGCACTGTTAGCACGGAAAAACACGAAAGAAAAGGCAAAACCTTCAATAAAAGCAAAGATAATACCCATATAACGAGTAATTTGATTAATTTTTTGTCTTCCTACCGGTCCTTCTTTGGCTAATTCACTAAAGTAAGGAATAATATCTAATTGTAATAATTGCATAATAATCGATGCTGTGATATAAGGCATAACCCCTAACGCAAAGATAGAGAAATTTTTAAGAGATCCTCCACCCATCGCATTCATTAATTCTAGAAAACCTAGATTACTAGTGATTTCATCCGTTCCTGGAACACGAATTGATGTTCCAATTACGAAAATCATTAATGCACCGAGCGTAAATAAAATTCTTTGTCTTAAATCCTTATTCGTTGGTGCAAATAATTGTTTCATAGTCTGAAACATCTTAGATCACCTCAGCTTTACTTCCGCTCTTTTCAATTTTCTCTAAAGCACTAGTTGAGAATTTGTTTGCTTGAATCGTTAATTTCTTTTCTAAGTTTCCTTCTCCTAATACTTTAACCCCATCTAATCCTTTTTTGATTAATCCTACTTCTTTTAATAAAGCAGGTGTTACTACAGTACCTTCTTCAAATCTGTTGAAATCACCTAAGTTAATAACTGCATAAACTGTTTTAAATTCACTATTAGAGAATCCACGTTTTGGTAAACGTCTATATAGAGGTAATTGTCCTCCTTCAAAAGTTGCACCTTTTCCGCCACCACTACGAGCTTTTTGACCTTTTTGACCTTTTCCACTTGTTTTTCCTAAACCACTACCTGGTCCACGACCAACGATTTTCTTTTTTGTTGTAGCTCCTTCATTTGCTACTAATTCATGTAATTTCATTATCCCAAAATCTCCTCTACTTTTTTTCCTCTTAGTTTTGCAACTTCTTCTACAGATTTTACAGATTTTAAGGCATTAATCGTTGCAGTAGCCATATTTAATTTTGTACGAGATCCAAGTGATTTAGATAAAATGTCTTTTACTCCAGCGAGTTCCAAAACAGCACGCACTGATCCACCAGCGATTACTCCAGTTCCGGCAACAGCAGGTTTTAAGAAAACTTTTGCAGCTCCGTTGATTCCTGTTACTTCATGCTGAATCGTACGTCCATCAACTAAAGGTATTTTAACGATATTTTTATTGGCAGCTTGAATTGCTTTTTTAATGGCATCAGGAACTTCATTAGCTTTTCCAATTCCTAACCCAACTTGACCTTTTCTATCCCCAACAACAACACAAGCAGAGAATCTTCTTTGACGTCCACCTTTGTTTACTTTTACAACAGATTTTACTTCAACGACTAATTCTTCTAATTGTTTTTGTTTAGGGTCATTATTTTTATTTTGCATAAATACCCTCCTTTTTAGAATTCTAATCCATTTTCACGTGCAGCGGTAGCTAAAGCTTCTACACGTCCATGATAAAGGTATCCACCTCTATCAAATACTACTTTAGTTATTTTTGCTTTTTTCGCTTCTTCTGCTATTTTCTTTCCTACAGCAGTTGCAGCTTCTATATTTCCACCATTTTTTAGTTTTAATCCTAATGATGAAGCGCTTGCTAAAGTAACACCATTTTCATCATCAATAATTTGACAACTAATATTTTGATTTGAACGAAATACGCATAATCTAGGAATCTCTGTTGTTCCAAATAACTTAGAACGAACTCTTTCATGTCTCATTACACGCATTTGGTTACGAGATACTTTATTAATCATAAGTAAACCCTCCTTCTACTTATTTATTAGGCAGCTTTCTTTCCTTCTTTACGACGAATATATTCATCTTTATAACGAATTCCTTTTCCCTTATAAGGTTCAGGTTCTCTTACACTTCTAATTTCTGCTGCAAATTTTCCAACTAATACTTTATCGATCCCACTTACAGTAATTTCAGTATTAGAAACTAATTCTACTTTTAAACCAGTTGGAATACTTAATTCTACTGGATGAGAATATCCAGCATTAATCACTAGTGTATTTCCTTTGACATTAAAACGATAACCTACACCAATAATTTCTAATCCTTTGGAAAAACCTTCTGTAACTCCCACAATCATATTATGAATGTTTGCATTAGTAGTTCCATGCATCGCTTTAGATACATTTTCATCATTTGGACGAGTTACAATTAAAGTATTTTCTTCTTGCGTTAACTCAATACCACCCTTTAATTCTAATGATAGCTCTCCCTTTGGTCCTTTTACAGAAACAAGATGATTTTCATTTGTTACTGTAACTCCACTAGGCACTATAATTTTTCTATTACCAATACGGCTCATACTTGCACCTCCTTATATAATGTTTTTTACCAAATATAAGCTAAAACTTCTCCACCTAAACCTTGTTTTCTTGCTTCTTTATCTGTCATAATTCCACCGGATGTAGATAAAATGGCAATTCCTAACCCATTTAATACTTTAGGAACTTCGTTTGCCTTTGCATAAACTCTTAATCCTGGTTTAGAGATACGTTTTAATCCAGTGATAACTCTTTCTTTTTTCTCACCATATTTTAAAGTAATTAGAATTATCCCTTGTACGCTCTCATCTAACACTTTATAGTCTTTAATAAAACCTTCTTCTTTTAAAATTCTAGCTAACTCTAACTTTAATTTTGAAGCAGGTACTTTTACTTCTGTATAACGCATACTATTTGCATTACGAATACGAGTTAGCATATCTGCGATTGTATCTGTTACTACAGCCATATTATTAATCCTCCTTCCCAGATTCTACCAGCTTGATTTCTTAACACCTGGTATTTGTCCTTTACTTGCTAATTCTCTAAAACAAATACGACAAATTCCAAATTTACTCATGACAGCATGTGGTCTTCCACATCTTTCGCAACGAGTATATTCACGAACTTTAAATTTTTGTTTACGATTAGCTTTCACAATTATACTTTTCTTTGCCATAATATCCTCCTATTACTTTCTAAAAGGAATTCCAAGTTCATTTAATAAGTCAAATGCTTCTTCATTAGATTTCGCAGTGGTAACGAATACAATATCCATTCCACGAACTTTTACCACGCTATCATAATCAATTTCAGCAAAAATTAATTGTTCTTTAATTCCTAATGTATAGTTTCCTCTTCCATCAAATGCTTTCGTAGATACTCCTCTAAAGTCACGTACACGAGGAAGTGCAATAGAAATTAATTTATCCATAAAGTTATACATGTTTTCTCCACGTAAAGTAACTTTACATCCAATTGCTTGCCCTTCTCTTACTTTGAATCCAGCAATTGATTTTCTAGCTTTGGTAATGACTGGTTTTTGTCCAGAAATAACTTCTAAATCTTTTGCTGCTGCTTCGATTAATTTAGAATTTGATGTAGCATCTCCTACACCCATATTAATTACTATTTTTTCTAATTTTGGAACTTCCATGATTGACTTATAACCATGTTTTTCTTTTAAACTTGGAACTACTTCCTTAAGATATTTTTCTTTTAGGCGGTTCATAGATTACCCTCCTTCCAACTAATCAATCTTTTCATTTGATTTTTTTGAAATTCTAATTTTTTTATTTGTTTTTTCATCTTTTTTGTAACCGATTCTAGTTCTTTTTTTGGTCTTAGGGTCGATTAACATGACATTAGAAACATGAATTGGTGCTTCCGTTTCTAAAATTCCACCTGTTTCTTGTCCGTTTCCTTTTTTATGTTTTTTTACGATATGAACACCTTCCACAATTACTTTATTCTCATTTCTTAAGGTCTTCGTTATCTTTCCTTCTTTTCCTTTACTAGATCCGGCTATTACTACAACTTTGTCTCCTACTTTAAGTTTCATAATATCCTCCTTTATAGCACTTCTTTAGCTAAAGATACTATTTTCATGAAATCTTTGTCACGTAATTCACGTGCTACTGGTCCGAAGATACGAGTTCCTACTGGACTCTTATCATCTCTTATAATTACGCAAGCATTATCATCAAACTTAATGTAACTTCCATCATCACGACGAAGACCTTGTTTGCTTCTTACGATAACTGCTTTCACAACTTTTCCTTTTTGTACAGTTCCATTAGGTGTGGCATCTTTGATTGTACCAACAACTATGTCACCGATATTACCAGTTTTTACTTTGCTTCCTCCAAGAACACGAATGACTAATAAACTCTTTGCTCCTGAATTATCAGCAACTTTTAAACGGCTTTCTTGTTGTAACATAAATTATTTCCTCCTTCACCTAAGAGTTATAGAATAACTGCTTCTTTTACGATTTCTTTTAAATAGAAGTGTTTCGTTTTAGAAATTGGTTTACATTCCACAATTCTAACGGTATCTCCTACTTTTGCTTTATTGGTCTCATCATGAGCTGCGTATTTTTTAGAATATTTCACTCTTTTTCCATATTTTGGATGTTTTTTATAAGTCTCAACTCTTACAGTAATTGTTTTGTTATTGCAAGCACTGACAACTGTACCAACAAATTCTTTTTGTATTTTTTCCATCTTACTTAACCTCCTCATTAAGTTCACGCTCACGTAACACAGTCTTAAAACGTGCTACATCGTGTCTTAATTCTCTAATTCTTGAAGGTTTTTCTAAATTTCCAGTTGCTTGTTGAAAACGTAAATTAAATAATTCTTCTTTATTTTCCTTGATCTTTGCAACAATTTGTTCAGTGGTTAGTTCTCTTATTTCTTTAACCTTCATTTATTTCACCACCATTTTCTTTCTTTACAAATTTTGTTTGAATTGGCAATTTATGAGAAGCAAGTCTCAAAGCCTCACGTGCAGTAGCCTCATCAACTCCACTAACTTCAAACATAATTTTTCCTTCTTTTACTACAGCTACCCATGCCTCTACATTACCTTTTCCTTTTCCTTGACGAGTACCAATTGGTTTCTTTGTTAAAGGCATATGTGGAAAAATGTTAATAAAAACTTTTCCACCACGTTTCATATAACGTGTCATCGCAACACGAGCTGCTTCAATTTGATTGGATGTTATCCAAGCTCCCTCTTTTGCCATTAATCCATAGCTACCATTTGTTAAGGTTGTATTCCCTTTTGCATGACCTTCGTAAGGTAATCTATGAACACGACGATATTTTGTTCTTGATGGAATTAACATAATTAATTACCTCCTTTAGTCGTTTTAGAAGGAAGAATTTCTCCTTTATAAATCCATACTTTAACACCAATTTTACCAAAAGTCGTATTGGCTTCGCTGACAGCATAATCAACATCAGCTCTTAACGTATGTAGAGGTATTGTTCCTTCCGTATATCCTTCACTACGAGCCATTTCAGCTCCACCTAAGCGTCCAGATACTAATGTTTTAATACCTTTTGCTCCAGCTTTCATAGCATTACGGATTGCTCTTTTTTGAGCCATTCTGAATGATGCACGATTCTCAATTTGTGCTGCAATAGAATCAGCAACAATCTGTGCATTGATATCAGGTTTTTTAATATCAACAATAGAAATTTGAACATCTTCACCAACTAGTTTAGATAATTCTTTTTTCATTTTTTCAATTTGTTCTCCGCCTCTTCCGATAATAACACCAGGTTTAGCAGTATGAACAATTACTTCACATCTTTTAGAATTTCTTTCAACTTGAACTTTACTAATTCCATTGGATTTTTGTCCTTTTTCAAAATATTCACGAATTTTTACGTCATTCATTAAATACTTTGAAAAATCTCTTTTATTGGCATACCATTTAGAGTCCCAATCTTTATTGATTCCAAGTCTTAGTCCATTAGGATTTACCTTTTGACCCATTTCTAACCCTCCTTTTGCCTACTTAGTTGCCACAACAATTATGATGTGACTTGTTCTTTTATCGTTATGTCCAATGTGACTACGTGAATCAAACATATGTCTTTTCATCACTGGACCAGCATCTACTCTTGCTTCTTTTACATAAAGTTCTTCCTGTTTTGCACCATTATTATTTACGGCATTTGCGATCGCTGATTCAAGAACTTTTTTTGTAAGACGAGCAGGCTTTTTATTCATATTGTTTAAAATATCTAATGCAACACTCACTTTTTTTCCACGAATTAAATCTACTACTAAACGAGCTTTAATTGGGGATACTCGAAGAGTTTTTGCAATTGCTCTTGCTTCCATATTTTTTCCTCCTAGTCACTATTTATCTTTTTTATCGCCATGTCCACCAAACTTACGAGTTTGAGAAAACTCACCAAGCTTATGTCCTACCATATCTTCCGTAATATATACAGGAATAAATTCTTTTCCATTATGTACTGCAAAGGTATGCCCAATAAATGCAGGATAGATTGTTGAACGGCGTGACCATGTTTTAATAACTTCTTTTTTTCCAGTTTCATTTAGTTTTTCAACCTTAGCTAGTAATCTTTCGAATACATAAGGTTTTTTCTTTGCACTTCTTGCCATAATAATCTCCTCCTTTACTTACTATTACGACGACGCACGATAAATTTGTCAGACGCTTTATTATTTCTTGTTTGATATCCAAGTGCTGGTTTACCCCAAGGAGTCATTGGCGCTTTACGACCAACTGGTGCTCGACCTTCTCCACCACCATGTGGGTGATCATTAGGGTTCATAACAGAACCACGAACCGTTGGACGAATTCCTTTATGACGAGTACGACCAGCTTTACCTAATCTTACAAGATTTTGATCTTCATTTCCAACTTCACCAATAGTAGCATAACAAGTTCCTAATATTAATCTTTGTTCACCACTAGAAAGTCTTACCATTACATAATTTCCCTCACGTCCAAGGATTTGAGCACTAGCTCCAGCACTACGAGCAAGTTCTCCTCCTTTTCCAGGACGAAGTTCGATATTATGAATCATAGTTCCAACTGGGATATTCATAATAGGTAAACTATTTCCTACTTTAATATCTACGTTTTCTCCAGATACTATGGTATCACCAACACTCAATTTTTTTGGAGCGATGATATATCTCTTTTCACCATCGTTATAATGAATTAATGCAATATTTGCAGTTCTATTTGGATCGTATTCAATTCCAGCAACTTTTCCCAAAATATCATGTTTATCTCTTTTAAAATCAATGACACGATATTTTCTTTTTGCTCCTCCACCTTGATGTCTTACAGTAATTTTACCTTGATTGTTACGACCACCGTTTTTCTTTAAGCTGACTACTAAACCTTTTTCTGGAGTATTTTTCGTAATTTCTGTATTGACTAAAACACTTCTTTTTCTTTGTCCAGCAGTAATTGGCTTATAGTTTCTTACTGACATGAGTAACCCTCCTCTTAATTAAGTTCAATTGTTTGGCCTTCTGCTAGTGTTACAATTGCTTTTTTAGAACGATTTGTAAGTCCAGCATAACGTCCAACTCTTCTTTTCTTTGTTTTTACATTTAAAGTACGAATTTCTTCTACCTTCACATGAAATAATTTTTCAATTGCTTGTTTAATTTCTGTTTTATTTGCTTTTGAATCCACCAAAAAAGCATATTGTCCTTTTTGACCGATTGCTGCAGATTTTTCAGTAATGACTGGCGCTTTAATGATTTCTAAATATTTAGTATCCATTAACGAAGCACCTCCTCTATTTGTTCTAATCCTTCTTTTGTTGTTAATAAGACATCTGCATAACTTAAATCAAGTACATTTAATTCTGTTGGTTCTAAAATCGCAATGTTTTTTAAATTACGAGATGCAAGGATTAAGTTTTCTTCTAATTCTTTTACTACAATTAGTACTTTTTTATCAGCTAATTCTAAAGTATTTAGCATAGCAACAAATTCTTTTGTTTTTGGTGTAGCTAAGCTAAAAGAATCTACTACTACTAATTGTTTATTATGATACATACTTAAGAATGCTGTTTGTAATGCTAATTTTCTTTCTTTACGATTTTGTTTTTTAGAATAATCTCTAGGAACTGGAGTACCATATCTTCCTCCACCTACCCATTGTACACTACGGATAGATCCTTGACGAGCATGTCCTGTTCCTTTTTGACGCCATGGTTTTCTTCCTCCACCGCTTACTTCACTACGTGTCTTTGTAGAATGAGTACCTTGTCTTAAAGATGCTCTTTGTAAAATAATAGCATCATATAAAACTTTATCATTTACTTCTACACTGAGAAGTTCTTTTCCTAATTTAATGTCCTTTAGTTTTTCCATCTTTAATTCCTCCTTTCATCACAATTTTAAATTTTTTTATTTAATCTGTGATGATTTATTCACTAACTTCTTCTTGTTTTTCTTCTGCTACTTCTTCTGTATTAGAAGACTCTGTAACAGGAATAGATTTTTCTTCGATCTCATCAGCATTTTCAGGTTCTTCCACTACCTCAACATAAGAAATTAATTCTTCTGAATGATTTAATTTTTCACCTTTCTTTACTGATGTTCTAATCATAACTAAAGATTGTTTAGGACCTGGTACATTACCTTTTACTAAGATAACATTATTTTCTAAATCGACATCGACAATTTCAAGATTCTGAATGGTACAATTTTCATTTCCCATGTGACCTGGCATTTTCTTTCCTTTGATAACATGCATTGGTAACATAGTACCTAATGAACCAACACCTCTATGATATTGAGAACCATGTCCCATTGGTCCACGACTTTGATTATAACGTTTGATAACACCTTGGAATCCTTTTCCTTTGCTGACCCCACTTACATCAACGATTTCTCCTTTTGTAAATAAGCTAGCATCGATTACTTGCCCTAAGGTATAATTACTAACATCTACTCCCCTGATTTCTCTTAAGAAGCGCTTAGGTTCTGTATTAGCTTTGTTTGTATGACCCATTTTAGCTTTGTTGCTTACTTTTGGTCTTACTGTCTGACATCCTAATTGGATGGCATCATATCCATCTTTTTCTGTTGTTTTAATTTGAGTAACAACGTTTGGTTCGACTTCAATGACTGTTACAGGAATTAACTTTCCACTTTTCGTGAATACTTGTGTCATTCCTTTTTTAATCCCTAAGATTCCTTTCATTTTTTCTTCCTCCTAAATTATTGTTGTTCTACTTTGATTTGAATATCAACACCGCTTGGTAAATCTAAATGTGCTAACGCATCAATAGTTTCCTTGCTTGGGTTCTTGATAACAATAAGTCTTTTATGGGTACGCATTTCAAATTGCTCACGGCTATCCTTATATTTATGAACAGCTCTTAAAATAGTAAATTTTTCAATCTCTGTTGGAAGTGGTACTGGTCCACTAATTTCTCCTCCAGATCTTTTTACGGTCTCCACTATTTTCTTTGCAGCATTATCTAGAATTCTATGATCATATGCTTTCAATCTAATGCGAACTTTGTCTTTTGACATTTCGAATCCTCCCTTCGCCTATATCTAGTATAGACTTGCTCCGTGTAAAAACCTGATATTTTCGCTTAAGTAATTAACAACTTAACCCGGTGTATCAGCAACCTCACACATCTAAGCAGCCACACAGTTAAAAGTATAGCACACTTTGCCTCATAAATGCAAGCATTTTTTTCTTTTTGTTAATTAAAATAATGAAATCCCTAATAAGTATAAATTTAAATTAGGATATCCCGAAATAAAAATAACCCATATAT
>CANPVK010000003.1 GCA_947581715.1 uncultured Bacilli bacterium | reverse complement strand
TATTAAAAATATCCCTATGATTTAATTCAAAATTAAATTTGCTCAGATTTTTTTCGTAAAAAACCGAAACTCAAAAATTTTCATTCTTTTTCTTTGGAATAGAATCTGCTATAATAAAAATTAGAAAGTATGTGAGAAAACGTGAAAAGAGAAAATGTTCGTAATTTTTGTATTATTGCTCATATTGATCATGGAAAAAGTACGTTAGCAGATCGTATTTTAGAAGAAACAGGAGCATTAGATCAAAGGGAGTTAAAAGAACAAACCTTAGATTCTATGGATATTGAAAGAGAAAGAGGAATTACGATTAAGTTAAATGCTGTTGAATTAAAATATTCTTATCAAGGTACAGAGTATATTCTTCATTTAATTGATACACCAGGTCATGTTGATTTTTCTTATGAAGTTAGTAGAAGTTTAGCAGCTTGTGAAGGGGCTCTATTAGTAGTAGATGCTGCTCAGGGAATTGAAGCACAAACTTTAGCAAATCTTTATCTAGCACTAGAACATGATTTAGAAATTATACCAGTTATTAATAAAATTGATTTGCCAAATGCTAATATTGAAAAAGTAAAAAAAGAATTAATCGATGCAATTGGGTTCCAAGAAGATGAATTCATTTTGACAAGTGCCAAAACAGGAGTAGGAATTCCAGAATTATTACAGGCCATTATTGAAAGAATACCAGCACCGTTAGGAGAAAAAGAAAAACCACTTCGTGCTTTAATTTTTGATAGTTTTTTTGATTCTTATCGTGGAGTTATTATTTCTTGTAGAATTAAAGAAGGAACTTTGAAGAAGAAAGATACTATTTTGCTGATGGAAACAGGTGCTACTTATGAAGTGGTAGAATTAGGAGTTATGACTCCGAAAGAAGAAAAAAAGGAAGAACTTGTGGCAGGCGATGTAGGATTGATTGCTGCTAGTATTAAAGAAATTAGCCAAGTAAAAGTTGGGGATACTGTTACAACAGTAGAAAATCCAGCAAAAGAACCACTTCCGGGATATCAACCTATGAAATCGATGGTTTTTTCTGGGATTTTTCCAATTGAATCTAGTCGTTTTGAAGATTTACGAGATGCCTTAGAAAAATTAAAATTAAATGATGCTTCCTTAGATTTTGAACCAGAAACTTCTACTGCTTTAGGATTTGGATTTCGTTGTGGGTTTTTAGGATTATTACATATGGAAATTATCGAAGAAAGAATTGAAAGAGAGTTTGGAATTGATATTATTGCTACCTCTCCTAGTGTTATTTATGAAGTAGAATTAACCGATAAAAGTAAAATCACTGTAAATTCTCCAAGTGAACTTCCTGATCGACAAAAAATAGCTTGTATCAAAGAACCCTATATTAAAACTAGTATCTTTACTCCTAGTGAGTATATTGGTCCTATTATGGAATTGTGTCAAAATAAAAGAGGTACTTATTTAGGAATGGATTATTTGGATCAAACAAGAGTTAATATTCATTATCAAATTCCGTTATCTGAAATTGTTTATGACTTTTTTGATAAATTAAAATCTTATACCAAAGGATATGCTTCTTTTGATTATGAATTTATGGGTTATCAAGAGAGTAATTTAGTGAAGATGGATATTTTATTAAATGGAGAAATTGTAGATGCATTTAGTGTTATTATTCATAAAGATTTTGCTTATCAAAGGGGAAAAAGTGTGGTAGAAGCTCTAAAAGAGATTATTCCTAGACAAATGTTTGAAGTACCAATTCAAGCAGCCATTGGAAATCATGTGATTGCTCGTACCGATATTAAGGCTCTTCGTAAAAATGTTTTAGCAAAATGTTATGGAGGAGATATTACTAGAAAAAGAAAACTGTTGGAAAAACAAAAAGAAGGAAAGAAAAGAATGAAACAAATTGGAAAAGTGGAGGTTCCTCAAGAAGCTTTTCTTGCTGTTTTGAAGATGGATGAGTAATATGGTAAAAGCAGTATATATTCATATTCCGTTTTGTAGGAGAATTTGTCACTATTGTGATTTTTGTAAGTTCTTTTATCAAGAACAGTTGGTAGATCAGTATCTCATACAGTTACATCAAGAAATACAAGAACGTTATCAAAATGATTTGATTGATACGATTTATATTGGAGGGGGAACGCCCTCTTGTCTTTCTATTTCTCAATTAGAAAAATTATTTGATTGTATTCACTGTATTCAGACTAGTAAAAATTTAGAGTTTACCTTTGAATGTAATATTCATGATATTACTGATGAACTGTTATCTTTTTTAAAAAGAAATCAGGTGAATCGTTTGAGTATTGGAGTAGAAACTTTTCATTCTGAACTGTTATCTTTTTTAGGAAGAGAAGAACAAAGACAAGAAATGATTTCCAAAATTCAGTTAGCAAAATCTTACTTTGAAAATCTGAATTTGGATTTCATTTATGCCATTCCGCAGGAAACTATGACGATGTTACAGGAAGATTTAGAGATGTTCTTATCTTTTTCGATTCCTCATATTTCTACTTATTCCTTGATGATAGAAGAACATACTCAATTAGGAATTCAAAAAGTACAACCAATCGAAGAGGAATTAGACTTCCAAATGTATCAAAAAATCTGTTCTACTCTTGAAAAAAATGGTTATCTTCATTATGAAATTAGTAATTTTTGTAAACCTGGATATGAATCGAAACATAATCTGACTTATTGGCAGAATCAAGAATATTATGGATTTGGAGTAGGGGCAAGTGGTTATCTTGGAAAAATTCGTTATACGAATACTAGAAGTATTACGAATTATCTAAAGGGACAAAATAGGATGGAACAAGAAGAAATGACTGAACAAATGGAAGCTTCTAATCAAGCTATTTTAGGACTTCGTACGAAAAGAGGAGTATCGAAAAAAGAGTTTTGGAAGCGCTTTCACCATGATTTTATCGATTATTTTCAAGTGGCGGATTTATTAAAAGAAAAGATATTAGTAGAAGAAAAAGAAAATTATGTCATTTCTCCTCAATATTGGTATCTATCGAATGAAATTCTAGAAAGATTTCTTTAAAATAATTGTCAAACAGATGTTTCTGTTATATAATGAATTTAGAAGTATAGAGGTGAATTATGATAGCAACAAATTATAAGATTGATTCTTTCCAAAAAGAAATTCGTTATCTTAAAAATCCAGATTATCAAGCAGATTTTCAATTTTTAGTATCCGAGCTTCCCGATTATTTTTTTGAAGTTGCTGCATCTTCTACGGGAAAGTATCATCCATCTTTTTCTTTGGGAAAGGGTGGACTCTTGAGACACAGCAAAGTAGCTGTTAGAATTGGTTATGAATTATTGAATGATCCTTGTATTGGAGATAAATATACCGATCGAGAAAAAGATTTATTTTTAATTGCTTTAGCGATACATGATGGTGTGAAACATGGAATTCCAAAAGAAGAATATACAAGAGCAGATCATCCATTATTAGCTTGTCAATTTATTCAAGAAAGAAAAAAACAATTAAGAATGAATGAAAAAGATAGTGAATTTTTATGTCATGTTATTGCTTCTCATATGGGGCCTTGGAATACCCATCCTTACACGAAAGAAGAAATTTTACCAAAACCCAAAGATAAATATCAAAATTTTGTACATTTATGTGATTATCTTGCTAGTAGAAAATTTTTAGAAGTAAAGTTTCAAGAAAATGAAATAGAAGATTAGGAGTTATCATGGAAAAAGGGAAATTAATTGTCATTGAAGGTAGTGATTGTTCTGGCAAACAGACACAAAGTGAATTATTAGTGAAAAAGTTAAATGCAATGGGAATTCGAGCTGTTACTTTTTCTTTTCCGATGTATGATACCCCAACAGGAAAAATTGTTGGAGAAAGTATTTTAGGAAGAAAAGATATGGATCAATGTGTTTTCCCAGAAGGACCAGTCAATTTGGATCCAAAAGTATTTTGTCTTTATCTAGCTGCAGATCGAAAATATAATTTTCCCAAAATTCAAAAATATTTAGAGCAAGGATATTATGTTATTTTAGATCGTTATGTCAGTTCTAATATGGCTCATCAAGGGGCTAAAATCGAAGATTCGGATGAACGATTTCGTTTGTTTCAATGGATTGATAAATTGGAATATTGGTTATTAGAATTACCCAAAGCCGATCTTACTATTTTTTTACATGTTCCTTTTTCAATTATGAAGGAACTTCGTAAAAATAGAAGTTTCTTAGATGGAAATGAAAGAAATGATGAACATTTAATGCATGCAGAAAAAACTTATTTGGAATTATCGGGTTTATATAATTGGAAAACTATTGAGTGTGCCAAAGAAAAAGAAATGCGAACCATAGAAGATATTAATCAAGAAATATTATCTATGATTAATCGTTTGGGATAAGGAGGAGGAAAAATGAAGAAAAAAATTGTTCTTTCTATTTTCTATATTTTATTTTTTATTTCCGTTACGATTAATATCATTGGTTTTTTTCCATTTTCTTTCTTGGCCAAGAAGGAAGAACAACTAAAAATAGAAGGAGATTCGTTAGAGGAAACTATCCAACAAAATCAAGAATCTTTAGAGAAGCAAACTGAAGAATATGAGCATTTAAAAGAAGAAAAGAAAGGTCAAATAGAGGTATTAGAAGAATGGAAAGTAAGATTAGAAAAAATCCAAAAACAATTATCTTAGTCATTTTGTTTGTGGTTTCTTTATTAGGAAATATGTTCCTTATTTCTAAAAATGTTTCTTCTATGCAGGAATATGCTTCTCTTTTTTCTAAATATCAAGAAAAGAAGAAGCTCGAAAAGGAGCAAAAAGAACAACTTTTGCAAATTGAAAAGGATAGACAACAGATTGCACAAGTGGAAGAGAATTTAGCAAAAGTCAAACAAGAATATTTTGCTACGATTAAGCAGTTAGAAGATGATATTTTAAGCGGAAAATCAGAACAAAAGATTGCTTATTTAACCTTTGATGATGGGCCTTATTATAGTACTTATCAATTTTTAGATATTTTAGATCGTTATGATGTGAAGGCTACCTTTTTTACCACAAGTATCAATGGCGAAAAATGTTATGATAAAAAAAGCGAAAATTGTCTTCTTCTTTATCAGGAATATATCAAAAGAGGACATACTATCGCTAATCATACTTTTACTCATGGTATTTATAGAGGTTTGTATCGTAGTACAGATAGTTTTATTGCAGCAGTAAAGAGGCAGGAAGAGGTAGTACAAGAATATACTCCAGTTGATTATACTACCAATATTGTGAGATTTCCTGGCGGTAGTAGAACTTCTGGAAAGTTAAAAGATGAAATTATTGCGGAATTGAGGAAAATGAACTATGGATGGGTAGATTGGACTGCTCAAGATGGGGATGGAGGAAATCTAACTTCCAAAGAACAGGCTTGGAGTAACTTTACCTCTTCTATTAATGAAAATATAGAAGTCATCTTATTTCATGATTATAACGCCATTACTTTATCTATTCTTCCAGATGCTATTGAATATTTACAGAATCATGGTTATTTGTTATTTCCTCTGTTTTATGAAAGTAATATGATTCAGAAATAGTTAGAAAGAAGAAATTCTTTCTTTTTTCATGTTCTTTTTTTTTCGACATAAGATTTAGTGGGTGGTACAATGCTAAAGAAAATTTTAAAGTTTTTCTTTTCTAATTTTTCTATTTTAACAGCTTCTTATTCAAATAATGTATTTCCAGAACCATTGACTAAAGAAGAAGAAGAATATTATATTCAAGAACATTTAAAAGGAAATCAAGAAGCGAGAAATCAATTGATTGAACATAATTTAAGATTAGTTGCACATATTGTTAAAAAATACGATACCAAAGTAGAAGATACGGATGATTTAATTAGTATAGGGACAATTGGTTTAATTAAGGGAGTAGATTCTTTTTCTAATAAACACGGAACAAAAATTACAACATATTGTGCTAGATGTATTGAAAATGAAATTTTAATGTATTTTAGAGCAAATAACAAAAATAGTAAAAATGTTTCATTAAATGAGTCTGTTGGATTTGATAAGGAAGGGAATGAAATTACTATTTTAGATATTTTAAAAGCTCCTAAACCTGATTTTGTGGATGAAATTAATAAAAAAGATAATATTAAATTATTAAAAAATTATTTCCAAGTTTTAAATGATCGTGAAAAAGAAATTATCATTAGAAGATATGGTTTAAATAATCAAAAAGAACAAACTCAAAAAATGATTGCAAAAGAGTTAAAAATTTCTAGGAGTTATGTATCGCGCATTGAAAAAAGAGCTTTAACCAAAATTTTACGAGAATTTATGAAACATAAATCAATCAATTGAAGTGTATAAAAGTATCAAATCGCAAAAACTTTTGATACTTTTTTTGTTTTAGATTATTATTATGTGATAGAATATATTTAGAGTGTGAGAGTTATGAAAGTAGTAAAAAAGAAGAAAGAATCTATTGCTAAAAAAGTAGAAAATAAAAAAATAAAATTAAATCAAGAAGAAGTAATGGGCCCAGATTTACAACAGCTAGGGTTTGAAATAAAAAAGGATTTGACTCCCAAGAAAAAAAAATTAGTGTTCTTTATCATTTTATTTTTCCTTTTCGTTGTTTTATTTGTTTGTTTGCATTTGGTGGTTCCTAAGATCAAATTAAATGGAGATAGTACTATAGAAATTTCTTATTTTGATACTTATCAAGAATTAGGAGCAACTGCTCAATTTTTAGGAAGAGATTTAACTAAAAAGATAAAGATAACAGAAAATGTTGATCCTAATAAGATCGGTACTTATCAAATTGTTTATTCTCTAAAAGATGGAATCTTTCAAATCAAAAAAGAAAGGACTGTAAAAGTAGTAGATAAAAAAGCTCCTGTTATTGAATTAGAAGGTGAGGAAGAATATAATGTTTGTCCCAATGAAAAATTTCAAGAAATTGGTTTTGCTGCAACGGATGAATATGATGGAACTTTAACAGAAAAAGTAAAAATAAAAGAAACCGAGGAAGGGATTCTTTATACAGTAGAAGATTCTTCTCATAATTTATATTCGATTACAAGAAAAATTCATTATGTGGATACAATTCCTCCTGAAATTACTTTAAAAGGCAATCAAACAATGTATTTAACACTTAACGAAACTTATCAAGAACCTGGTTTTACTGCAATAGATAATTGTAGTAAAGATTTAACAGAAAAAGTAATTGTAACTGGAACAGTATCTGTTGGGCAAATCGGTACTTATCAGATTAATTATCGTATAAAAGATGATGCTGGAAACGAACAGGCAGTTACTAGAAAAGTAATTGTTTCAGAAAAGACTGATCCTAATAGTGGGTCATATCAAAAAGGTGTCATTTATTTAACTTTTGATGATGGACCAAGTAATGTAACCACAGGAGATATTCTAAATGTTTTAAAAGAAGAAGGTGTAAAAGCCACTTTCTTTGTAACGAATAATGGACCAGACTATTTAATCAAAAGAATGTATGATGAAGGACATACTGTTGCACTTCATACAGCATCTCATAATTATAGTCAAGTTTATGCTTCTATGGATAGTTATTTTAATGACTTAAAAATTGTGAGTGATCGGGTAAAAAGAATTACCGGTCAGACTAGTAAGATTGTTCGCTTTCCAGGAGGTAGTAGTAATACCGTAAGTAGAAATTATAGTATTGGAATTATGAGTCAATTATCCGAAGCTTTATTTAGTCAAGGATACCGTTATTATGATTGGAATATAGATTCCGGGGATGCTGCTGGGGCGAATCGTGAAAAAGTATATCAAAATGTTACAAAAAATCTTTCTAAAAATAAAATGAATATTGTATTAATGCATGATATTAAAATTGCTACGAGAGATGCTATTCGAGATATTATTCATTATGGCAAAGAAAATGGGTATACTTTTGAACGAATTGATATGGATACCTATATGATTAGACAAAGAATTAATAATTAAACTTTCTTTTCCAATTTGAAAAAGAAAGTATCAAAGTCATAATAGTTATATAATAGGGAAGATTCTAAAAATATATAAAATAATAAAATAGAATCTTTTTCTTCTTTTCAAAATCATTTATAATGAGATTAGGTGATATTTATGAGGTGTTATCCTGAAATGTATCAAAAATCTATTTTTGATATTCCTTATTCTAAATTAAAAAGGAAAAAGATCAAATGTTTGATTTTTGATCTAGATAATACGATTGCTTTGATTGATCAAAAAGAAATTACGAAGGAAACCAAAGATTTATTTGAAAGTTTAAAAAAAGATTTTATTTTGGTGATTATTTCGAATAATGTTACAAAACGTGTACGAAGTTATGCAGAGAAGTTAAAATGTGATTTTGTTGCAAATGCTATGAAACCATTTACAAGGGGATTTCGTAAAATTGAAAAGAAGTATTGTTTGAAAAAAGAGGAAATGTGTATGATAGGCGATCAAATTATTACTGATATTTATGGAGGAAACCGCTTTTTTTTGCATACGATATTGGTTGAACCTTTAGGAACCAAGGATTTGAAAATTACTTCATTGAATCGATTTTTAGAACGTAAAATTTTAAATTATTATGAAAAGAAAAATATAATGAAAAAAGGTGAGTATTATGAGTAAAAAGAAATATTGTATGGGGTGTGGAATATTATTGCAAAATGAAAATATTACTCAAGAAGGTTATGTAACAAATTTAGAAAGTAATTTGTGTCAAAGATGTTTTCGTATGAAAAATTATGGTGATTATCAAGTAGTAGCGAAATCAAATGAAGAATTTATTCAAATTTTAAAATCTGTTGGAAAAACAAAAGATTTAGTATTGCATATCGTTGATTTATTTAATATTGATAGAGATTTAAGTGCTATTCGAAAATATTTATCCAATAAAATGATTTTAGTGTTAAATAAAAGAGATGCTTTACCAAAAAGTGTGAGAGAGGATAAAATTATAGAATATATTCATTCTTTGGGACTACCTTATGAAGATGTTGTTATTATTAGCGCTAATAAAAATTATCAAATTGATTTATTGATGAAAAAAATAAAAAAATTAAAAACATCCAATCGTATTTACGTTGTAGGTCATACAAATACAGGAAAGAGTAGTTTAATTAATCAAATCATTAAAAATTATTCTGATTTAAATCAAGAATTAACTATTTCGCCACTTCCTTGTACAACTTTGAATACAATAGAAATTCCTTTAGATCAAAAAATTACTTTAATTGATACTCCTGGTTTAGTAGATCGCGGAAATATTGCTAATTACGTAGATCATAGTTTCATTAAAAAGTTAGTTCCTAAAAAGGAAATTAAACCAAAAACTTATCAAATTCGAAAAGGACAATGTTTAGTAGTTGATAAAATCCTTAGGATTGATTATATAGAGGGGGAAAGAAATAGTTTTACTTTTTATTTACCAAATGGTTTTAAAGTAAAAAAAATGAATGCAATAAAACAGAAAATATTGAAGGATTTATCTAAAACTTCTTATGAATTGAAATATCGAGAAGATCTTGTGGTGAACGGACTTGGTTGGATCAAAATAGTTGAAAAATGCAAAATTGATCTGTATATTGATAAAAATATAGAAACTTTTACTAGAAGGAGTTTAATTTGAGATCAGCAATAAAAAGTGCTATAATTAGATTTGTCAAAGAAGAATAGTTTTTATCATTCATAGGAGGAAAAAATGGATAGTATCAGTACAATCAATGAATTTCGTGGAAAAGTAGATATTGTAGATGTTATTTCTAGATATATTCCTCTAAAGCAAAGAGGAAAAAATTTTTTTGGGGTTTGTCCTTTTCATGATGATACGAATCCTTCTATGAGTGTATCAAGGGAAAAACAAATTTATCGTTGTTTTTCTTGTGGTGCTAGTGGAAATGTCTTTAATTTTGTAATGGATTATGAGCATGTTTCTTTTCCAGAATCATTACGGATTGTAGCAGAAAAAGCAGGCATTGAATGGAATGGAATCACTGTTTCTAAAAAAAATAATAAAAATGAAAAATATTATGAACTTTATGAGCTTGCTCATAAGTACTATCAGAATAATATGAATAGTAGTTATGCGAAAAAAGCCAAAGAATATTTATTGAATCGAAAAATAACAGAAGAAATGATTATAAAGTATAAAATAGGTTTCAGTTTAGATCGGTTAGATCATCTTACAAAGCTTTTATTAAGTAAAGGATATGATTTGACAACTTTGAATGATTTTGGATTAACCAATTTTGATAAAGATGTCTATATGAATCGTATTATTTTTCCATTATATGATTTAGAAGGAAGGGTAGTGGGCTTTTCTGGAAGAAGATATGATGGAAAAAAGGAAAATAAATATGTAAATACGAAAGGGACTCCAATATTTCAAAAAGGGGATATTCTATATAATTATCATGAAGCTAGGGAGTTTGCTAGAAGTAAAAATCAAATTATTGTAATGGAAGGATTTATGGCCGTAATTCGTTCTAAAGAAGCTGGAATTCACAATGCAGTTGGGTTAATGGGAACAGCTATGACCAAGGAACAATCGAAACTAATTCGAAGATTATCGGAAAATGTAGTTGTTTGTTTTGATGGGGATGAACCTGGTAGAAAAGCTTGTTTGGATAATGGTTTAGAACTGGAAAAGTTAGGATGCCAAGTGTCTGTTGTACAATTGGAGGATGGATTAGACCCAGATGACTATATTTTAAAATTTGGTGAAGAATCTTTTCGTAATTTAGTAAAAAATGCAATAACTTTAAGCGATTATAGAATAAAAGTCTTAAAAAAGAATATAGATTTAAGTAGTGATTTAGAAAAATCAGAGTATATTCAAAGTGTTTTAGTCGAGACTAGTAAAATAGAAGATGAAATTCATCGTGAATTTATTTTAAAAAAGCTTGCAAATGAATTTAATATAAGTTATAATACCCTAGAAAAAAGATTATTATCCTTATTGAATCAGAAAGAACTGGATACAAAGAAACAGAAAAGAAATGAATTTATAGTAGTTGAGAAAAATAAGGAGAAAAAAGATAAATACGATTTAGCGGCCTATGCGTTATTATACTATATGTTGGTTGATAAAAGATGTTTGAACTACTATAATGAAGGGAAAATCAATTTTCCTAGGGAAGAGGAGAGATTTTTAGCTAGTGAAATCTCGTATTATGATCAAAAATATGGTATAATAACTCCAGCAGACTTTTATACCTACTTAGAAAATAATGATAAATTAAAAAAGGTACTAAATGATGTATTAGCTTTAAATTTAGATCAACAGGTAGATGATATGGTAATTTTAGATTACATCAATGTTTTGAAAGAATATCAGAAAAACCAAGAAAGAAATCGACTAGAAAAATTGATGAAACAAGAAAATGATGTAATGAAACAAGCTGAAATTGCTTTAAAGATTGCACTTCTAAAAGAAAATAGGAATGAAAAATTAGGGAGTTGAAAGAATGACAAAGGAAATTAAGACTTTTGAAGAAAGAAAAAATACTTTATTACAGTTGGGTAAGCAAAATGGGTTTATTACCTATGAGCAATTAGCAGAAGAATTAAAAGGATTGGATGTTGATAGTGATTCTTTAGATGATTTATATAACTTCTTAGTAGAAAATAATATTGATATTACTTCAGAGCAAGAAGAAAGTGATGATGACGAGGATGGAGGAATTGATTCTTTGGATGATTTTGTATTATCTAAAGATATTAAAATTAATGATCCTGTTAGAATGTATTTAAAAGAGATTGGTCGTATCAATTTATTAACTTCTGATGAGGAATATGAATATGCCTTACTTGCTGAGCAAGGGGATGAATATGCTAAAAAAATGCTTGCTGAGTCTAATCTTCGTTTAGTTGTATCAATTGCTAAACGTTATGTAGGTCGTGGAATGTTGTTTTTAGATTTAATTCAAGAGGGAAATATTGGCTTAATGAAGGCTGTTGAAAAATATGATCCATCAAAAGGGTTTAAATTTTCTACTTATGCTACTTGGTGGATTCGTCAAGCCATTACTCGTGCAATTGCAGATCAAGCTAGAACGATTCGTGTTCCTGTTCATATGGTAGAAACGATTAATAAACTTGCTCGTGTTCAGCGACAATTAACACAAGAATTTAATCGTGAACCGACCGATGAAGAAGTGGCAAAAAAATTAGGAATTAGTGTAGATAAAGTACGTGAAGTTTATAAAATCAGTCAAGACCCTGTATCCTTAGAAACTCCGATTGGGGAAGAAGATGATTCTCATTTAGGTGATTTTATTAAAGATGAAAGAACTATGTCCCCAGAAGAATATGCTACGAGTGAAATGTTAAAAGAAGAATTAAGTGGTGTATTACTTACTTTAACAGATAGGGAAGAGAGAGTATTAAGACTTCGTTTTGGCTTAGATGATGGGCAATGTAGAACTTTGGAAGAAGTAGGTCAAATTTTTGGAGTAACAAGGGAAAGAATACGTCAAATTGAAGCAAAAGCACTTCGCAAATTAAGACATCCTTCTAGAAGTAGAAAATTAAAAGACTTTTTGACCAATTAAAGATTAAAAATTTTAATTGAGGTGAAAAAGTTGAGAATTCAGTTGAATGAACGATTAAAAGAGATTTCTAATTTGGTAGAAGAAAATTCTTCTATCATAGATATTGGATGTGATCATGCTTTTTTGGATATTTACTTAGTCCAAAATAAAAATATGAAAAAAGTGATTGCTTCTGATAATAAGGAAGGACCTTTAAAGCGCGCTAAAGAAAATATACAGAAATATCATGTTGAAGATAGTATTATTTTAAAATTGGGAAATGGTGTTGAACCAATTGAGAATGATATTGATACCATTATTATTTCTGGAATGGGTGGATTTCATATTGTTGGGATTTTAAAGTATCAAAAAGAACGTTATCAAAATGTAAAAAAACTTATTCTTTCTCCCAATCATGATGTGGATCAAGTAAGAAAAGAAGTTACCAAATTAGGTTTTTATATTAGTGATGAAAAATTGGTGAAAGAAAATCAAAATATTTATCCTATTCTTTGTTTTCAAAGGGGAAAAAGAAAATATCATGCAGATGATTATTTGTATGGTCCCATCTTAAAGAATCATAAAAATCCTTTATTTATAGAATATTTACAAAAAGAAAAAGAGCGAATCGAAAAACTTCTTCTTGTACTTCCTAAGAAGTATATTTTTAGAAGATTAGAATTAAAAAAAGAGCTAAAAGTGATTTTAAAAATACTTTAGTTCTTTTTATATAAAAAAAGTGGGATTTTCTAATGTAGGATTTTGATGAATGGAATCATTTTGTATGTTGTTAGAAGTATAAGTATTAGTTGCTACCTGTGAATCATTTCTATTATTTTGGTCTTTCGCAGGTGATGTGGTAAGTGGTTTATCATCTTTCACAGCTCCTAAAATTTTAAACATCGTTTTGGCATTATGAAACATAGGTCGTACCTGATAAAAAATAGGAATTGCTTGATTCACAACGTTTAATGTTTTACTAGCACCATTTAAAAAACCACTAAAACTGAATTTTCCTAATAAGTTTTTTCCTCCACTGAAAATACCTCGTAATCCAGTTGCCCCTAAATTGCTGGCATTTGCCATATTTCCTAAACCATTTGCCATTCTAGCAGCTTGAAAGTATGGCTGATATAAATAAGGCTGATAAAAACCATTACCGAACAAAACTACCAACTCCTTTACTTTATTATATGAATCTTAAAATAATTTGTGATTATTGCGGAAAAATTTAGATATGATTCAATAGGATTAAAAAGTTTTTAATACTTATTTGTTGAATTGTGGTAGAATATATTATAGATAAGGTTAAATTTCTATTCAGTGGTGTATGTGATATACTTATCAATTTCTTATTTTAATCTTTATCAAATTATATAGAAAGGGACTATCCATTAGAGTGTATTTTCGCATTTTTAGGGATTTTTTATATTATCATTTATGAAAAAAATTTTGTTGGTTATTGTTTTTATTGTTGTTGTTGGTTTTACTAGTGTTTTTTTCATTTCTTTTTTTCCTAAAAAAAGTTCAGAAACAAATTCTTTTGAACTAACTATATCGGAGAGAGTAAAAAATACAATGGCTCAAATGACATTAGAAGAAAAAATAGGGCAAATGTTGATTGTTTATTATTCCAATAGTACGGTGGATGATTTTTTAAAGAAAACGATAGAAGAAGTAAAACCTGGTGGTTTTATTTTAATGAAAGAAAATATTACTACTTATGACAATACTGTAAAATTTATCTCAGACTTGCAACAATTTAGTAAAATTCCGATGATGATTACTATCGATCAGGAAGGTGGAAATGTACAGAGATTACAGTATTTAACTGATAAAAATCCTCTTTATATTCCTTATATGTATGATTTAGGAAATATGGGAGATAGCGAATTAGCGTATCGTGTTGGTAAAGTAATGGCAGAGCAATTAAAGACACTTGGAGTAAATGTTACTTTTGCTCCTGTCGTTGATATTTACTCTAATCCTAACAATACGGTAATTGGTAAAAGAAGTTTTGGAAGTACTCCTGAACTTGTATCTAACATGTCTTGTTCTTTAGCAAGAGGTTTGGAAGATAATGGAATTATTGCTACTTACAAACATTTTCCAGGGCATGGGGATACTGCTACGGATTCTCATAGTGCTTTACCTATTATTACGAAAAGTTATGAAGAATTAAAAAATTTAGAATTGATACCATTTCAGCAGGCGATTGAAAATGATGCGAAGATTATCATGGTTGGACATCTTGCTTTACCTAATATTACTGGTAGTAATATTCCTACTTCTTTATCCAAAACAATTGTGACAGATATTTTGAAGAAAGATTTAGGATTTCAGGGGTTAGTGGTAACAGATGCTTTAAATATGGGGGCTTTAACAAAAAATTATTCTTATGAAGAGATTTATATAAAAGCAATTGAGGCAGGAGTAGACTTATTATTAATGCCAAATGGGAGTAGAAATGCAGTATCTATTATTCAAAAAAATATCAGTGAAGAAAGAATAAATGAATCCGTTGAAAAAATTTTAACTTTTAAGTATACTTATTTAAAAGATTATCAATTATTAGATTCTAGTTATTTAAATAACGATTCACAGCAAGCAATTATTCAGCAAATTTCAAATGAATCGTCATCCCAATAGAAAAAAGTAGGTATTGATCCTACTTTTTTTCATTTGCTTCATTTGCTATGTATTCATTTACTTTTATTTCATTGTCTAATTCATCTTCTACTTCAATTAATTTATATATTTCTTCAAAAGTAGTATATCCTTTTAGTACTTTCTCTAATCCATCTTGTAGCATCGTGGTAACATGGCCTTTTCCATATACCATTTCTCTTAAATCTTCTTTTTTTAATTTTTCATTACTTAATTGATCTCGTAATTCCTCATTAATTAATAGTACTTCTTGGATAGCAATACGACCGCGATATCCATTATTACATTCCTCACATTTTCCAGTATCCCAAATTTCAATAATATTTTTTCCAAGTGCTGTTTTAAATATTTGTTTTTCTAGTGGAGTAGTTGGTCTTAATTTTCTACACTTTTTACAAAGGCGTCTAGCTAGTTTTTGGGAAACAATTCCTTCTAAAGCACTGGATAATAGATATCTTTCTACATCCATATCTAGTAATCTTTCAATAGTGCTTAAGGAATTATTGGTATGGATTGTTGATAATACTAAGTGACCTGTAATAGATGCACGTACTGCAATTTGGGCTGTTTCTGAATCACGGATTTCTCCAATTAGAATAATATTTGGGTCTTGTCTTAAAATAGAACGTAAAACGTTAGCAAAAGTTAAACCGATTTCAGAATTTACTTGAACTTGGTTAATTCCTTCAATGTTCATTTCGATTGGGTCTTCTACTGTAATAATATTTCTTTCTTCATTATTTAATTCTTGAAGCATGGAATAAGTAGTTGTCGATTTACCAGATCCAGTTGCACCAGTTACTAAAATAATTCCGTTAGGAACGGTTAGCATCTTTTCTACTTTTTTATAATTTTCTGGAGAGAAATCTAAATTTTTTAATCCTTCTAGACTCATTGTGTAATCTAAAATACGGATCACTGCTTTTTCTCCTTCATTGGTTGGAATAACAGATACACGCATATCTAATTCTAGATTATCAATTTTTCCTTTAATGGCACCATCTTGTGGTAATCTGTTTTCTGTAATATTCATTCCTGCTATTAATTTGACTCTTGTAATTAAGTTTCTTTCTGAAGCTTTGGGAATGATAGCGTGATCTCTTAATTCTCCATCAATACGCATTCTAATTTTTAATCCATCTTCCATTGGATCAAAATGAATATCGGATGCTCTACTTCTTACTCCAGTTATAATAATTTTATTTACCAAATCAACAATTGGTATTTTTTCTACATCATAGTTTATCATATCTTTCCCCTCAACTATTCTTTTTATCTTTTTGTAGCATTTTATACATTTTTATTATATAATAAATTTAAAGTAGAATCAATAAAGGAAAGTGAATTTTATGAAATTATTGAATAAAAAGGGGTTTATTTTGGTTGAAACGTTAATTGTTACAATATTTGTAGCGACATTATTTATTTTAGTTTATCAGAATATTGTTCCTTCTATTGGTCAGTATGAAGCTCTAGCTACTTATGATGATATTGATAGTGTGTATGCTAGTAATTTGTATAAGCAGTTATTGATACGTTATGCTAATAACGATTATATTGATGATTATTTACAAAGTCGTTCTTATTTAAATATTTCGGATTGTACTAATTCTGACATTTATATGAATTCAGACTATTGCGTGGCTTTAAAGGAATCTTTAGGAATTTTAGAAGATGATTTTATATTTTTAATTGATTATAATCAACTCGAACAATTTCGAAATGAAGTGAAGACAGATGATTTTTTTGATTCAGGCAGACTTAGTAATTTTCGTAATTATATGAATACTATTCCAGATAAAGATTCTTTTTATGATGAAAATGATTCTAATCAAACTTTAGTTGGTAAGTATCGTTTATTTATTACTAGGACAATAGTAAATGCAGATCAGTCTACTTCTTTAAGATATGCTAATTTGGTGATCTATGATGGAAAGTATCCAAGATATACTATGGGTGAGGAAATTAAATTTAATCCAGGTGATCGAGAAAGAACTTTTTATGTATTAAAAAATAGTTCTTCCTTTGAAAAAACAGTAACTCTTATTTTAGCAGAAAATATGGGTACTAATACCTTTTTTAGCGATAGTGCAGGTGCACCTAATTTGGTTTTGTCTAGTTTGAAATCATCTACAGATTCTTGGATCAATGTTACTCCTTTGACAGCAAGAGATACTTATACGATAAATGACTATACCATTTCTTATAATGGATATCGTAGTAGATTATTAGAACCTTTGGATTTATATACTATTTTAGGGCAGACAATAGAAGAGGATTATTTTCAGCAAAAAGTTTTATTTTCTATTCCTATTGTAGATGAAAAATTACAATATTTGTTTACTAATTTAGGGGAAACCGATGGGTATTGGATGGCAAACATGGCTTTTGATAACCCAGAAATGGCTTGGACTGTTCAAAAAAATTTAATTTCTCCAGCTTTTATCAATGATACTAATCCAAATCCAAGTCAATTTGTTGATCCTGAAATTAGAAATCGTTATCAAAAATTTGGGATACGACCTGTTATTGTGGTAGAAAAGGAAAAGTTAAGTAGGTGAAGAGATGAAATTAAATGATAAGGGAATGAGTATTATTGAAACAGTGTTAACTTTTACTTTGATCATGGGTATATTTTTTGGGATGATTACGATTGTTATGAATTATCGTGAAAAGGCAATTCTTCAACTGAAAAAATTGGAATTAGAGACATTTAAAAATACTATCACAAAAGATATTCAAGATGATTTTTTAACGAGAGGTGTACAAGAAATTAACGATGCGGGAGCGTGTGCAGTGATTCCTGATTTAAGCCAATGTATTAATATTTTGTTTCAGGATGGAACGGAGAAAGCTTTTGGAGTAGGGAAAGTGGATACCAGTAGTCGTAGTAGTATGGAAAACAAATTTTTATATTATGATGGGATCAAATATCCCATTCATGATCCGATACCAAAAACAATTCCAGAAGGTAGACAAATGGAGGAATTTCAATCCATTAAAATTCTAGATACCGAATTATTGAGTACTGATTCTGCTGTTTTAGAAGATGGTAAGATTATCTATATATATAGTATTGATCTATATATTTCAGATTCTAATTTTAGTGAGGATTTTGGACTCCATCTAGTTACCTCTACTTTATCTATTAGAGAAGAGCAGCAAGAAAATGTTTATTTAATACAAAAGAATCTTGCTACTAATTTTCATGCTACTAATCTTTTAGGAAATGGATTTCATTTGGTGGAAAAGAAAAATAATTTGAATCATACTGTAATTCAAGAAGCAGAACATATCATTTTTCAAGATCAAAATACTAGTGCAACAAATAATAGTGTTACTTATTCTAGTATCTATTCTATTGATTTATCCGCTTATCAAAAAATGCATATAAGATATCGAACATTAAGTCAACTAACGAATGCTAGTGGAAGTGCCAATATCTGGATTGGATTTCAAAAACAGCCTGTTAATAATCAGTCGTTTGCTGCTTTTTTAAAAAGTACTAATGCTACTACAGTGCAACAGGACTCTGGTTGGTTAGAAGAAGAGATTGATATTTCTAGTTTGCAAGGACGTTATTATTTATCTATTTCTACATTCACTAGATTGGGAAATATAACGGGAGAAGTTCGTGATATTTGGTTGACAATGTAAGTTAAAATAATGTAAGTAGTACGGATACAAACCACATGGCAAGAATAGCGTGAAAAATTCTTGCTAAAAAAAATGGTTTGTATTTTATTTTTTGGCTACTAATAATTCCTAATACTTGCATATGTACACTTAGTCCTCCAAAAGAAATTATGCCAGTAATAAGAATGGTTTTGAAAAAAATACTTTCATTTATAGTACTAGCTAGTTTCACTCCTTGTGTCATTTCTAATAATCCTGAAATGATTGTTTGGATGGTAGCAGGAAAATTTGTGTATTCTTGTATAAGGGAAGAAAAAATTAAAAAGATGGTAACGATTCCTAGTAATAAAAACATAGTGTTGAGGCTATCTATGATACTATCCGTTAAGTGTTCTCCAAAAGTTTTTGGTGTGTTATTCATTGAGAAAGAAAAATTTGCTTGTTTCTTTTCTATTAAATAAGGTTCTTTTCTATTAAAAAAAATTCCTGTGATAATTCCACTCATGATATGTGAAATTAAAATAAAAATCGCTATTTTTTGATTTGCTAGTAAAGTGGTACCTATCATTCCTAAGATAAATAAAGGATTAGAATAATGGGTAAATGTTAATAAACGGGCAGCTTCTTGCTTGGTTATTTTATTTTGTTCTACTAAATCTTTGGTATATTTTGCTCCACTTGGAAATCCAGAAAATAAGCTGCTTGCTAATACGAAACCGCAGCATCCTGGCAATTTAAAATATTTGTTCATTGGCTTTTGTAAAATGGTTCCCATAAGTTCGATAAAACCATATTGCATTAATAAATGAGATACTACAAAAAAAGGAAATAAAGTTGGAAATAAATTTTCTTTCCATATCGAAATAGAAAATGTGACACTTTCTATTACATTTTTAGGACAGGTGATTAAGTAAAATATGGTGAAAAGTAATAAGCAAATTACTCCTAAATTTTTCTTTCTTTTTTTCATAAATCTCTTTCTTTCGTGTTATAATTTATTAAATAGGTGATAAGAATGATTAATAAACTATATGAAAAAATGAAGAATTTTATCCAAACTAATTATCTTTTTCTTCTTTTTTGTTTGATTTTTTATGTTACACTTAGTTATCCTTTGCCATTTTATATTTATACTGGTGGTGGAACAATTAATACGGAAGATAAAGTACAAGTGGCAAAGAGTTATTCTACTGAAGGAAAATTTCATATGTGTTATGTAGAACAGCTTTATGCAACACTTCCTACTTATTTGTTAGCACATGTGATTCCTAATTGGGATATGATTCCAAAGGAAGAAGTAACATTAAATCAAAAAGAAAATAAAAAAGATGTTTATCAAAGAGATAAGATTTATTTAGAAGAAGCAAATCAGAATGCTATTATGGTTGCCTATTTAGAAGCGGGAAAAGAAGTAAAAATTAAAGATACTCATTATTATTTAATTTATCTGGATGAAGATAGTGACACAAATTTGAAAATTGGGGACGATCTTGTATTGGTTGATGGAAAAAAAATCACTGGAATAGAAACCATTCGTGAAATATTAAAAGATAAGAATGTTGGTGATAAAATTTCTATTTCTGTTAGAGAAAAGGAAAAGTTAAAAGAGAAATATGCTGTTGTAAAAGAAACAGATGGGGAAAAGCTTTTAGGAGTGGCCTTAACTACAATTTATGATTATGAAACTGATCCATCTGTTTCTTTTTCATTTGCAGATAGTGAGTCGGGTCCGAGTGGTGGATTGATGGTAGGACTTACCATTTATAATAAACTGATGGAAAAGGACATTACACAAGGATATCAAATTGCCGGTACTGGAACAATCGATTTAGATGGGAATGTGGGCAGTATTGGTGGTGTGAAATATAAATTAATGGGTGCTGTAAAAAAGAAAATGGATGTTTTTTTAGTTCCCAATGGAGAAAATTATGAAGAATGTATTGCTCTTCAAAAAAAGTATCATTATAATATAAAAATTATAGGTGTTAATACTTTTCAAGAGGCTATTACTAGTTTGCAGGAAATGAATAAATAAATTTAAAAAAATTATTGGTATTTCTTTTTTTGATATAATAAAAAGTATTGGATGTGAAAAGATGAGTACTAAGAAAAAAGAATTAGAAATATTAAAAACGATGGTGATTTCTTCTCATAAATATGGTGTGATAACAACTCTTGTTTCAGAAGAAAATAAAATAGGAAATGGATATTTTATTTTATTAAGGAGAGCGCATGCTACTATTTCTGGATACGTTGATGTGGATGGAAATGAGATTATTTCTTTGGATGAAATGTTTTTAAGAGAATTAATTTGTACAAAGGATTATCAAGAATTATGTTTTGGTTTTGAATTTCCTAATGTAAAATATTTGAAATATTATCATGTTACTAATCAACATGATTCTCAAGTTGTTTTCTTTTCTACAAATCCTAATGATCCAAAACCTCTTCTGATTCATCCCATTGATCAGGAGGATTCATTATGGTTTTTAGAAATTGCGAATACTGTAGAATTAGAAAATAAATATGCTTTATATGCACCTAAAATTCATAAAATTATTACTCCATTTTTTTCTGACTTAGAGTTAGTGGAGGAAAATTCATTTTCTCATTTTGCGTTTTTTTGTTCTAATATTTATACGACAAATGAGAATCAGCAAGAAATTTTTCTTACTAGTCTTTGTGGTTTTATTAATCGGGAAGGTTTCTTTTCTTCTCAAATATTAGATACTACTAGTTTAGAATTATATTCTAGCTGTTTTTTAGGGGATAATCCTCTTTCTAAACGATATTTTTCTTTTTTACAGCAATTAGAAGAAAAATATCTATTAGAGATTCAGCAAAAAGAAGAAAGATCAAATCAAATTTTGGAATATTTGTATACGAACCCTAATTTATCATATGATATGAAAAATCAATCAAAAAAATTAGCTAAAATAATTCCATTTTTGAAAAAAGAAAAGTAATAGTGAGGTTAGTAGATAGTATGAAACGTAGTGAAGTTGATAGAAATAAAGTTTCTCCCATGATGAAGCAATATTTGGAGATGAAAGATAAATATGAAGATACCATTATTTTTTTCCGTTTAGGAGATTTTTATGAAATGTTTTTTGAAGATGCTATTCAAGTAAGTCATGAATTGGAATTAACTTTAACAGGAAAAAATTGTGGGTTAAAAGAAAGGGTTCCTATGTGTGGAATTCCTTATCATGCTTATAAAGGTTATTTAGATAAACTCATCGAAAAAGGATATAAAGTAGCTATTTGTGAGCAATTGACGGACCCTAAAGAATCTAAAGGGATGGTAGAGCGGGATGTCATTCAAATTGTTACAAAAGGAACTAGAATTGATGATAGTTTAAATTCAAAAGACTATAATTATATTGGAAATATTTATGATTTTGAATACTGTTATGGGATTAGTTTTATTGATATTTCTACTGGGTATTCTTACTGTATGATTTTAGAACATCAGGAAGAACTTTTAGTAAAAGAAGTATTAAATTATAATTTAAGTGAAATCATTGTAAGTAGTAATTTAGATCGAGGAATTGTTAATTTATTAAGAGAACAATATCAAATTTTAATTACAATTCGGGATGATATTTACGAAGAAAATGATTATCAATATCTTACTAGTGATTTAAAAGATATTCGTATGGTTACAACGATTCATCATCTACTTTCCTATTTATTAGAAACGAAAAAAGGAAATCTGTCTCATTTACAGAAAGTAGAAATAATTGATCATAAAAAACATTTACTTTTTGATGTTCATACGAAAAAAAATTTGGAGTTAATTGAAACCATTCGTAATCGAGATCGAACCTATTCACTTCTTTGGCTTTTGGATAAAACAAAAACAGCAATGGGTGGTAGATTATTAAAATATAATATTGAGAATCCTTTAACAGATAAGAATGAAATCAATCGAAGATATCAAGTGATTGAAAAGCTATTAACAGAATTTATCCTGAAGGAGGAATTAAGGCAAGAATTAGACCAAGTTTATGATTTGGAAAGATTGGCTAGTAGAATTAGTTATGGAAATAGTAATGCTAGGGATATGTTACAATTAAAAAATTCATTAGCTGTTCTTCCCAAAATTAGTGAAATTCTAAAAAAATTAAATTATGATCAGGAAATTGAAACTTTAGCTGATTTATATCATTTATTAGAGAAATCTATTAATCCTGATGCCCCTATCTCTATTCATGAAGGAAATTTAATTCAAGAGGGATATCATTCAGAATTAGATGAGTTAAGGGGAATTCGTAAGAATAGTAAAGATTTTATTTTGAAAATTGAACAAGAAGAGAAAGAACGAACAGGAATCAAAAATTTAAAAATTGGTTATAATAAAATTTTTGGATATTATATTGAAGTTAGCAAGGGAAATATTAGTCAGATTAAAGAAGATTTTGGTTGGATTCGCAAGCAGACTTTAACAACAGGTGAACGTTATGTTACTCCTTTACTAAAAGAAAAAGAAGATATTATTTTAGGAGCAGAGGAGAGGATTATTCAATTAGAATATCAATTATTTGTAGAAATTCGAGATATTAGCAAAACTTATATTGGAAGATTACAAAAAATTTCAAAGGTCATAGCAGAAATTGATATGTTATTATCCTTTGCTGTTGTTTCTGAGGAAAATGGTTATATTAAACCAGAGATAACAGATGAACATATTATACAAATTAAAGAAGGAAGACATCCTGTAGTAGAAAAAGTAAATAAGAAAGAATATGTTTGTAATGATATTATCATGGGAAAAGATACTGATATTTTATTAATTACAGGACCTAATATGGCTGGAAAAAGTACCTATATGAGACAATTAGCAATTACTGCTATTATGGCTCAAATAGGCTGCTTTGTTCCTTGTAAAAATTGTATCATTCCGATATTTGATGCTATTTATACTAGAATTGGTGCTAGTGATGATTTAGTTAGTGGTGAGAGTACTTTTATGGTAGAAATGAAAGAAGCTAATACTGCAATTGCTCAAGCAACTGAAAATAGTTTAATATTATTTGATGAATTAGGAAGAGGAACTGCTACTTATGATGGAATGAGTTTAGCACAGGCTATTTTAGAATATATTCATGATAAGATTCATGCGAAAACTTTATTTTCTACTCATTATCATGAATTGACAGGCTTAGCCAGTGAATTATCTCATTTAAAAAATGTTCATGTGAGTGCAGTGGAAGAGCAAGGAAATATTATCTTTTTACATAAAATTAAAAATGGAGCAGTGGATAAAAGTTATGGAATTCATGTTGCTTCTTTAGCACATTTACCAAAAGAATTGATTGAAAGAGCAGATGAAATCTTGAATATTTATGAACATAAAGAGCAGAAAAAACATGCTTTTACTCAAACTAGTTTATTTTTAGATTTTGATGAAAATCATGCAGAAAAAAATGAAGAGACTAAAATCACTCAAAAGTTAGAAGCGATTAATCCTTTAGAAATTACTCCAATGGAGGCATTAAACCTATTATATGAATTAAAAAATGAAGTAAAAAAGAAATAATTTTAAAAAAGAGATATGTATTTCTTTTTTTGTGTTTTGGAAAAATTGACTTTCTTTTGCCAGTGTAGTATTATAGGTGTTACTGAAATGACAGAGGTGTTTAGAGTGAAAATTCAGAATTTAAAATATACTTTTCGTGCTATTTTTTTTGCGATACCAATATCTTTATGTGGATGTAAACAAGAACCAAAAATGATTGATGTTTCTTTAGAACAAGAAATGTTTGATATGCAAAATACAGAATTAGATGTAGAAGAACAAATAGAATCTAAACAGGAAGAAGATTTGCCATTGCAGGAACATTCTTATTACATTTATTTATTCGAAGATCATTCTACTGCACAAATTAGAATATCTGATTCTTTAACAGAAAAGCAATTTTTAGAATTATTAGATGAATTGTGTAATTTACCAAAAACACTAGAAACATTATATATATCTAGTTATTTGATGAATGAAAAAGGTGGTATTTGTGATTACTCTAAAGAAACTCAAGAAAAATTTGGAAATTTCATTAGTAGTTTTCCTGATTTGACATCTCTTAGTATTACCGGATGTGGACTAGAAGATATTTCTTTTATTTCTCATTTATCGCAATTAAAAAATTTATCTTTGAGTGGAAATCATATTTCTAATATAGATGCTATTTCCAATTTAACTAATTTAGAATTTTTGTCTTTTAGTGATAATCATATTTCTGATTTACAATCGATCTCTTCTTTCGTTAATTTAAAGACCTTATTTTTAGATTTTAATCCAATTATTGATTTAGAACCCCTTAAAAGTCTTATTCAATTGAAAACTCTTCAAATCAATAATTGTGATACAATCAGTGATATTAGTCCTTTGTCATCTTTAGAAAATTTAGTAACTTTAAATCTAGCATCTAATCAAATTTCGGATTCTACTCCTCTTGTTCAGTTGAAAAAATTAACTCAATTAAATGTTTCCAACAATCAAATTTCCGATATTAGTAATTTTAGTAACTTAGTCAATTTAGAATTTTTGGATATCTCTATGAATCTTTTAACAGATATCGATTCCATTCGTTATTTAACAAAATTAAATCATTTAAATTTAGCCTATAATTCTGAACTCTCTAATTTGAATTCTTTATCTAATTTAAATTGTTTAATTTATTTAAACATATTAGAAATTCAAGAAGATAGTGATTTAGCATTTTTAAAAGAGCTAAAAAATTTAGAATATTTGTATTGGTCTCCATATGGTCATACTGGTTATTCAGAATTAATTGATTCCAATTTATCAAAAAATAAAATATTGACAATTAATGATGAAATTGTGATTGATATTAATACTTATTTTAGTCAAGATCATTTTCAGAGTAAGACAAAATAGAAAGATATCTAAAAATGATGTCTTTTTTTATTATTTTTTTTAAAACTTGTGACTTTTTATTCTCTTTATGTTACACTAACTAATAGGTGATGTAATATGAAAAATCGCAGTTATTTAAGAGAAGTGATTATGAAAGTCTTATACCAAGTTTTTATTTTAAAAGAATCGGAAGTAGATTTTAGTATTCCAGCTTTAATTAAAGAACAATTAGAGGTAGAAAATGAATTTGTCACGACTGCTATTCAAGAAATTCTCGATCATCAAAAAGAAATTTATGCAAAAGCTAATACTTATTTAGAAAGTTGGCCTATGGAACGTTTAAACAAAGTAGATCAAGCGATTGTATCTTTGGGAATTTATGAACTTTTATACACAGAAACGCCACCAGTAGTTGCGATTAATGAAGCAATTGAATTATCTAAAAAATATAGTGATGAAAAAGTAACAAAAATGATTAATGCTGTTTTAGATAGCATTTATCATGAAAATGAATAGGTTTTTTATGGAAGATAAATATATTTCGGTTAGTCAATTAAATCGATATTTAAAATTTAAATTTGATCAAGATGAAAATTTAATTCATATTTTTCTAAAAGGAGAAATTTCGAATTTTAAAAAACATACAAGAGGTCATCTTTACTTTACGTTGAAAGATGAAACTTCTAGAATTAATGCCGTGATGTTTGTAAGTCAAGCAAGTAAACTTTCTTTTCTACCAGAAGATGGAATGAAAGTTTTAGTAACTGGTAGAATTAGCGTTTATGAAGCAACAGGTGGTTATCAAATTTATGTAGAAGAAATGATTCAAGATGGAGTAGGGAACCTTTATATCGAGTATGAAAAATTAAAAAAGAAATTAGCACAAGAAGGATTATTTGATCCCGCCAAAAAGAAAAAGATTCCGAAATTTCCAAAAACGATTGGCATTGTAACCGCTCCAACCGGAGCAGCGATTAAAGATATTCTATCAACGATTAAAAGAAGATGGCCTATTACTAAAACCATTTTATTTCCCAGTTTAGTGCAAGGAGCTAGCGCAGCTCCAGAAGTTGTAGCACAGATCGAAAAAGCACAAGAATATGATATCGATGTCTTAATTGTAGGTCGTGGAGGAGGAAGTATCGAGGATTTATGGTGTTTTAATGATGAAAATGTTGCACGAGCTATCTATCACTGTAAAATTCCAGTGATTTCTGCAGTAGGGCATGAAATTGACTTTACCATTAGCGATTATGTTGCGGATTTAAGAGCACCAACTCCAACCGGAGCAGCAGAAATGGCAGTTCCCAATCAAACAGATTTTTATCAGTATTTAAAACAAGTAAATTTACGTTTTACCAAAGCAATAACAGTAGAAATAGAAAAAAGAAAAGAAAGACTCGCAACACTACAAAATAGTTATATCTTAAAAAATCCACTTTCCATCTATCAGGTTAAAGAACAAAAATTTGATACTTTATATGAAAAATTATCGCTCTTCATGACTTCTATTTTAGAAAAAGAACGAAGAATCTTAGAAGAAAAAAGATTACTTTTAGAAAATCATATTAAACTTTTTTTAACGAGCGAAAGAACAATTTTTCAAGAAATGACAAAAAATATGGAGAAAGATATAGAAAACTATTTGGAAAAAAGAAAAAATATCTATCTAACGAATTTAAATAAATTAGAAATACTAAATCCATTACTGACTATAAAAAGAGGATATAGTATTACGAAAAAAGAAAATAAAGTAATCACTAATATAAAAATTTTACAAAAAAATGATTTGATTACAGTAACTTTGAGAGATGGTGAAATAAAAGCAAAAGTCCAACAAATCATAGAGAAAAAGGAGGAATAGAACATGGCAAAAGAAACCAAAGAATTATCATTTGAAGAAAATTTAGAAAAATTAGAAACGATTGTGAAAAAATTGGAAACAGGAGATATCCCTTTAGATGATGCGATATCCAGTTTTACAGAAGCTGTTACATTGGCAAAAATTTGTGATGAAAAATTAAAAAATGCCGAAGAACAAGTGAACCAAATTCTAAATAAAGATGGAAAACTAGAAAATTTTCAAATAGAAGAGTAATCTTCTATTTTTGATTGGAATATTTTACATGATATAGAAAAATTATTTTTTCCCATAATACTAATGTAGTCGATTTTTAAAAGGAGATGAAATCATGAATTTTAAAAAGAAACTACTATATTTTTCCTTCTTTTTTTTGAGTTTTTTTCCATCTATAGTATTTGCATATTCCAATCAAATTATACTAGGTGGAGAAAATATTGGGATTCAAATTCACTCCAAATATGTCATGGTGGTTGGTTTTTATAAGGTAGAAGAGGAATACATCGGAGAAGATGCAGGTTTAAAAGTAGGAGATAAAATAACGAAAGTAAATAACCAAGCAATTTCTTCAATTGATGAAATGATTTCAGTTATTGATCAAGGGAAAGAATTCGGTCCGATTACCATTACTTTTCTACGAAATGACAAAGAAATGACCACTACTTTAGCTCTCAAAAAAGATAAAAATGGAATCTATAAAACAGGATTATATGTAAAAGATCAAATTAACGGAATTGGTACTTTAACTTATATCGATCCCAATACCAAAATTTTTGGTGCTTTAGGGCATGAAATTAGTGAAAAAACCACTTCTGAAAAAGTAGAAATCAAAGATGGAACCATTTTTAAATCAGAGGTAACAGGAATTGAACGTAGTGAAAACGGAACACCAGGTTCTAAAGAAGCAAAATTCTATAGTGAAGAAGTATATGGAACAATTCAAGAAAACCAAGAAAGTGGAATTTTTGGGACCTACCAAGAAGAACTTCCAAATAGTAACGTGATTGAGGTTGAGGAACCAGACAATGTAAAACTAGGAAGTGCTCAAATTAGGACAGTCATTAACGACCATACCATTCAAAATTATGATATCGAAATTATTCATATCGATAAAACGAATCCTACCAAAAATATTTTATTCCAAATCACTGACCAAGAATTATTAGAAAAAACAGGTGGAGTAGTAGCTGGAATGAGTGGAAGTCCCATCATCCAAAACGATAAAGTTATTGGAGCAGTTACGCACGTTGTAGTGAATGATCCCGGAAAAGGATATGGAATCTTTATTACCACAATGTTAAAAGAAGGAGAAAACTAAGAGACCATTTTGGCCTCTTTTTACTATTTTATCTTCCTAAAAAAAATAATATTGGTTATAATAGAAAAGTAGGTGATAGAAAATGGCAAGTTCTGTAATTCATATGTGTATTGCGAAAAAAATAAATGAAAAATTAAAATTACCAGAAAATATGTTACTTTTAGGATCGATTGCTCCAGATATCAGTAAACATGTAGGACAAACCAAAGAAAAAAGTCATTTTTTAACAGAAGGAAACAAAGTAGATGTAGAACGTTTTTTAAAGAAATACCAATCTCAATTCAATCATCCTTTTCTTATGGGATATTTTATTCATCTTTATACAGATTTTTTATGGGATAAATATTTTATCTCTGAAATCATAGAAAAAGATTCGATACGATTATTAGATGGTACTTCTGTAAAAAGAGATCCGGATACTTATAAAAAGTTAATTTATAATGATTATACCAATTTAAATATCCAATTAATAGATTATTATCAACTAGATTTATCTTTGTTTTATGAACAAGCTGTTCTGCCGGATATCGAAATGGAAGAAATTCCAATTTCCAAATTATCTTTATTAATTGATTATACTGGCGTTATCATTGAAAATACCAAGGTGAATAAAGCCTATACTTTTAATTTAGAGCAAATTATCACTTTTATTGAAACTTCTTCTGAATTAATATACTCAGTAATTCAAGAAATTCAAAGCTAATTTCTTTACTTTTTAAAAAAGATATGATACGATTATTGGTAGAATAAAGGAGTAAGAATAATATGAATGAGAATCAAAATCAAGAAAATATAACAAATATGGAAACCAATCAGAATCCTACGGTAGCACCAATAGTAGAACCAGTAGAAAATTCCCAATCAATATCTGATAATCAAATGATGGAGTCAATACCAGTAGAAAAGAAGAAACCTATCCAGAAAAAAAGAGGGATTATAAAAACCATTTTTAATCTTTTAACGATTCTATTATTTCTTTTTATCATCGTAGAGGCTGCTATTGGGGTAATTAATATGCAAAAAATTCGAAATGATGAAAAACCAATTTGGTGTATGAGTACCAAAAAAACGGAGACTGAATTAAAAACAGTAACAGAGTGTCATTTAGGATTATATAAGATTATAAAAGTTGACACGGAGAAAAAATCAACAACCAGTTTAATTCCATTTTTTCTTAATGAATAGGGAGGAAAAATAATATGGAAAAAAGAAAAACAAAAAAGAAAAATATGGCAGAAAAAAAATCGGTTAAAAATCATAATCTATTTTTATTAATAGGGGGAATAGTGATTTTCATTATTATTTTATTATTAACCATTTTCTTATCTCGTACAGAAGATCAAAAGCAAATGGAGCAAAGAGATAATTTAGAAAATGAAATTATTGCTTTTGCAAAAGATTTTTATGAGACGAAATATTATGTTGGTTTATCTGAAGAAAGTGTTCTTCAATTAGCTAATTTTCAAGATATTGGAATTACATTTAGTATTTCTGATTTGATTACAGTATTACCAATGTCAGAAGAAGGGAAAAAGATTTTTGATGATCATCAGTGTAATTCAGATAATAGCAAAGTTATTTTTTATCCGAAAGAGTCTTATCAAGTAGCTGATTTTGATGTAAAAGTAGAATTATCTTGCAGGGATTAAATCTTTACCATATTTCATTATCAATTTTATAATAAAACTAGGTTTTAATATGATAAAAATCAGAAACAAATATGTTTCTGATTTTTTGCTTTTATGATAACCTTAAATGTGTTTTACATTGATAAAAGATGGTTCTTAAATAAATAAAATGACAATTCCTGCAATGAAGGAACCTAACATAATTAATGCCAAAAAGACAGACATTATTTTTAGAAGTTTTTTATTCATAATCCTTTCCTTTCCTTTCCTACATTCTGTCTATTATTATAATGTAACTTTTCAAAAAAGTAAAATATTATTCATATTTTTTTCTTCTTTTCCATAAGATGGATTAGGTGAAAATAATGAAGCAAATAACAAAGCAAATGAAAAGTAAAATTATGAATCAGAAGAAAAAATATTTATTTTTATGCATTATTGTTTTATGTGGAGTGATTAGTGGAGCTTTATTTTTATTTTTTATTTCAAAAGAGGACAAGTTGCTAGTAAAAGAACAATTATCTTTATTTTTTCAAAGTATTTCAGAAAAGAAAATAAATTACTTTACCTCTTTTTGGAATAGCATTGGTTCTAATTTTTTCTTTTTATTTATTCTTTGGATTTTAGGAATTTCTATAGTTGGAATTCCGATTATTATTTTGGCTTTATTTTTAAAAGGATTTATCTTTGGATTTACTTTTTCTTCTATCATTTCTCTTTATGGTTGGAAGGGTATTATTCTTTCTTTTCTTTATCTTTTTCCTCACCATTTTTTGTTATTGATTCTCTTTTTATTAACTTCTTTTTATGCTATTAATTTTTCTATCCGATTACTACAAGTATTATTTTTTAAACAAAATATCACTTTAACTCATTATTTCAAAAGATATTGCCATATATTTATCATTGGAATTGTTGGAATTACCATTTGTTCCTTATTTGAAATTTTTGTTGTTCCATTTTTTCTAGATTTTTTCTTGTAAAGAATTAGGAAAGTATCTATAATAGATGTAGTGGTGATATCATGAAAAAGGTAGTAATTGGTATGTCTGGTGGGGTAGACAGTAGTGTTGCAGCTATTTTGTTAAAAAAACAAGGTTATGAAGTTATTGGTCTATTTATGAGAAATTGGGATACATCTATCAATGGTGACTTCTTAGGAAATCCAAATTTAGATGCTTCTATTTGTCCCCAGGAACAAGATTATAATGATGCAAAAGATGTATGTGAAAAAATTGGGATTCCTTTGTATCGGGTTGATTTTGTGAAAGAATATTGGGATTATGTTTTTGAATACTTTTTGGAGGAATTAAAAAAAGGTAGAACTCCTAATCCTGATATTATGTGTAATAAATATATTAAATTTGATTATTTTATTCGTGAAGCAAAAAGATTGGGAGCAGATTATGTTGCTACAGGTCATTATGCTAAAATTAAAAATGGTCAACTTTTACGTGCAAAAGATTCTAATAAAGATCAAACTTATTTTTTATCTCAACTTACAAAAGAGCAATTGAAAAATGTTCTATTTCCCATTGGAGATTTAGAAAAACAGGAAGTAAGAAAAATAGCAGAAGATTACCAATTAATTACAGCAAAGAAAAAAGATTCTACCGGTATTTGTTTTATTGGTGAAAGAAATTTTAAAAATTTTTTAAAAAATTATTTACCAAATCAACCAGGAGATATTATTAATATCGAAACAAATGAGGTTTTAGGAAAACATATTGGATTAATGTACTATACCATAGGGCAGAGAAGGGGATTAGATATTGGTGGTACATTAGATCGAATGTTTGTTGTGGGAAAAAACTTAGAAAAAAATATCTTGTATGTAGCTTTAGGAGAAGATAATCCTTACTTAATATCGGATAGTTGTATCATTGATACTGTTAATTTTAATACAGAAGAAAGACCAACAAAGTGTACTGCTAAATTTCGTTATCGTGCGAAAGATTATCCTGTTACCTTAGAATATTTAGAAAATGGGGAAATTTTAGTAAAATATGATGCTGTTAAATCTGTTACTCCTGGACAAGCTTGTGTCTTTTATGATCAAGAAAAATGCATTGGTGGCGGAATTATTAAAACAGTGTGTAAAGATGGAAAAAAAATTTGGTATGTTTTGTAAAATAAATGTCAACTTTATTACTTGAATTTTTAGTATTATGTGATAGAATTATATTAGGAGGTCATAGACATGAATATGTTAAAAGATATTCTTTCAGAGCTTGGTATTTCCAAAGTTCGTTTAGCAAAATATTTAGGTGTTTCTAGGCAAATGCTTTATAATTATTTAGCGGAGGAAAATTTAGAAAATTGGCCAAAGGAAAAGTCAATGAAAGTTCTTTGCTTATTAGGTATCAATGAAATTAATGATTTAAAAAATATAAAGATAGATGGTGAATACATTATTCAAGTAGAAAATCGTTTGAAGGAAAGCGTAAAGGATGAGAATGAAAAGCTTCCTGATCCCTCTGAATTAAAAGGTCTAAATAAAAAAGAACAAGAACTTTTAGGAGATTTAATTCAACTTTTAAAAGAAAAATTGGTGGATGATAAAACAAAGGATGTATATCATAGTTATCGTTATTTATATTATTTTTTACAATCTATGGAAACGGCAAAAGAATTGAAATATTTGCTTGCTTATGTAGCTAAATCGATGGGATTTGTAGATCATAAAGAGTATGTATTTCATGAAGAAAAACAATTTATTTTTGAAAGTATTATGTTTTCAGCTATGACACTTTATAATAATGGTGGTGCTTCTAAAAATAAAATTGCAGAAACCCATAAACGTTTTGTACAAGAAATAGAACATAAAAAAGAAGAAATTTTAAGTAGAACTCAAGAATTAAATACTGCAAAAGTACAAGCTTTAAAAGAATTAGGATATACAGAAATCAATAACGAAAATGCCAAAGAAGTATTGGATAAAATTGCAGAGATTCAGTCAAGAAAAGTATAAAGAATTTGTAGATAAAGAAGCAAATTCTTTTTTTGTTTTATTTATAAAATTGGAATCATTGCTAGGATAACATAATTTAAAATTGCGAAATACTATTTCACTTTTTTACTTTTTTATGATATAGTTAGATAGAAGAATAAAAGTAGGTGTTGTACGTGGGATATTTAGATGAACTATATCAAAACTATGTAGTTGATATGAAAGAGCTCTTGCAAAAAGATGCCTATTTAAGTAAAAAAGATTATCAAAAATTAATAGACCAATATAGTTATTTATTTTTACATGCTTTAGACCTAGATGACTCTGATTTTCGGAAAAGAACCATTATAAAAGTATCCAATGAACTGGAACAAATTATTCTAACTCATAATCAAAAATTCTTAGAACATAAATTAATCGAATATCGGGAATATTTTGACCACTTATTCGATGAAATAGACTCTAGTATTCAATTAGATGATGAACAGCGTAAGGCCATTTTAATGGATGAAGATTATTCCTTAGTAATAGCTGGTGCAGGTAGTGGAAAAACCACTACAATGACAGCAAAAGTAAAATATTTAATTGAAAAGTGCCATATTGATCCAAAAGAAATCGTTGTATTATCTTTTACAAAAAAAGCAGTAGATGAATTAAATGAACGAATGAATCAAGAATTTAAACTGGATGTAGCTGTTAAAACTTTTCATCAATTAGGATTAGCTATTTTAAATGATCGCTTAGGGATAAAAGTCAGTGCAATAGAATTGGGCGAACAAAGAAAAATTATTAATCAATATATTCAAGAAATTATTTTTCCAAATAAACAGAAATTAAAAAAAATAATGTCCGCCTTTAGCAAAGATATATTTTTAGATCCAAGCTGTTTAGAATATTCAAATTTTGAAGATTACTGGAATCACTATACGATGCAAACTTATGAACAAGAAAAAAATCATTTAAAAGAATGGAATGATTCTGAAATTCAAAAACGTCTAGAAGGAAAGCGCTCTATTCAAAATGAATATTTAAAATCGAAACCAGAAGTGCTGATTGCTAACTACCTATTTCGAAATGGAATTTGTTATTCCTATGAACAGCGATATAAAGAAAGTGAACATTATATTAGCTATAACCCAGACTTTACAATTTATTTACCACAAGGAAAGAAAATTTATATTGAATTTTATGGTTTGATAAAATATGAAGAAAAAGGTCATTATTCCAAAGAAGAAATATTAGAATATCGTTATTTAATTCAAAAGAAGAAATTATTGCATCAAAAATATGGAACAGATTTAATTGAGTTATATCCAAGCAATGATTATACTAGAACTGACTATCTTGATTTTTTAAAGAAAGAACTAGAAAAAAGAGAGATTTTTTCAGACAAAAAAAATGAAAAAGAAATCTTCTTAAAAATTATGGAAACAAAAAAAGAATCACAAATCTTTAAATTTACGGATTTAGTTTTATCATTTATTAGTAAATTTAAAAGTAAAAACTATACAGATGAAGATTTTTTTACATTAAAAAATAAAATAGATAATAAACCTGAAGTAATAGAACAACTTACCATTATTCGAGAAATTTATCATTATTATAACAGAAAAATTCATAAAGAATATTTAGTAGATTTTGAAGATATGGTAAATTATGCCTATCGATACATGGATTCGCATCCTTTGACAGAAGAAAAATTAAATTATCGATATATTATTGTTGATGAATATCAAGATATTTCTTTTCAAAGATTTCATTTATTACAAAAAATTTCCCAAATTTTTAATGCCAAAATTATTGGGGTGGGGGATGATTGGCAAGCCGTTTTTGGTTTTAGCGGCGCTGATATTCAATTGTTTACAAAATTTTGTGAATTAATGGGATATGGAGAGATTATAAAAATTACCAATACTTACCGAAATAGTCAAGAATTAATTGATATAGCCGGAGAATTTGTTTTAAAAAATACAAATCAGTTTGAAAAAAAGTTAAAATCAATCAAACATTTACCAAATCCAATCGAAATTATTTACTATGATAGAAATCAAAAATCAGCTGTTGGAGAATTATTAATTCGTATTTTAGATCAAATATATTTAAATAATCCAAAACATGATGTTTTACTCCTAGGAAGATATCATAAGGACAAAGAAAAAATTTTGGAAAATAGCTGTTTTAAAGAAGGAATCGAATCAGAACAAGAAATTATTTATCAAAATCATAAGGACATGAAAATTAAGTTTTTAACAGTGCATTCTGCAAAAGGATTAGGATTTGATCAGGTGATTTTATTAAATGCCATAGATGACACATATGGCTTCCCTAGTAAAAAAAAGGAACAAGAAATACTTTCTATTCTAAATGATGAATCGGAAGATGATATAGAATTTGCAGAAGAAAGAAGGTTATTTTATGTAGCAATCACCAGAACAAAAAACAAGGTATATATTTTGGCTCCCAATACAAAAACCTCAATCTTTGTGGATGAAATTAAAGATAATAAAAATGTATTAGAAAATCGTGAATTAATAGATGATTTAGAAATTATCTAAGAATAAAATTAATGAAAAAAAGAGTAGTGGGTGATAATAGGTAAATAAAGAAGAAGCAAAATTTCAATTAATATTTTATTAATAAGCAAATAATATTTAAAAATTATGAAGTTAACATAACAATAATCACATAGACAAAATATGTATTGTATGAGAATACATATTTTTTTTGATTAAAAATATAGAATCATTTATACCATATATTGAAAGTAATTAATACTAATAGGAATACCGAATAAATACCAATCTATTTTATTTTGAAAAAAATTAATAAATTCAATTAACTTCGTATAATTGATATTATGTTAACTAAGTAATTTTCAAATATTATTTTCTGATTTATATTTAAATTAAAAGGAATAATTGTATTTATTATAAATGTATATTTATTTATTTTAATTTAAAATAAATCACATATATTATTATCCATTAACTTATTATGAAAATTACATCAAATTTTTCATTTTATAAACTATTAATAATTCATTGTTATTTCTACAATATATCAATTATCCATTTATATTTCAATCAGAATTATTTTTCTATTGATTTGCTTTTTCAAAGAATTACCTCTCCCCTCTTTTTTTATTGTATAAAAACAGTAGGGGAAGTGTATACTAAAAATAAAAGGGGGTGAAGAACAAGAAAAGTATGAATCAAAAAATTAAATGCCATGTTTCCTCGTGTAAATTTCAAAATGATAATAGTTGCATGTTAAAAGAAATTTTAATTGGAGCAATTGAAAATCCAAAACAAGTCAAAGAAAATGATGAAACTTTATGTAAAAGTTTTGAATGTGATAAAAAGTAAGGAAATTCTTAAACTTTCCTTACTTTTTTACTCCCCTACTTCCCTATTTTAATTTCTCTAAAAAACTTTTTCCAATAAATGGTTTATTTACTTCGAAATTATCGGCAATGGTAGCACCGATATCAGCCATTGTTTCTAATATTTCTAAGCGTTTAGGTTCTTTTAAGTTACGACCATATATAATTACAGGAACATTTTCTCTAGTATGATCAAATCCTTTAAATGTAGGATCACAACCATGATCTGCAGTAATCATCAATAAATCATCTGTTTCCAATTTATTGATGATAATAGGGATTTCTACATCTAATTCTTCTATTGCGTGTGCATATCCCTCAACATCTCTTTTATGACCATAAAAACTATCAAAATCACTTAGATTAACAGCACATAATCCAGTAAAATTTTTGGTCATAATGTCCCCCAGTTTATTAAAAGCTTCTTGATTGTTTCTAGCTCTAATATTCTTGGTAATCCCCTCTTGATCAAAAACATCTGCTATTTTGCCAATTGAAATTACACTATAGTGATTTTCTTTTAAATAGTTCATAATACTCATAGTTGGAGGTTTTAAAGCAAAATCTTGCCTTTCGTTGGTGAAACGAAAATTTCCAGGTTTTCCCGTAAATGGTTTTGCTATGACTCTGCCAATTTTCCATTCTTCAGTTGTAGTAATTTTTCGAATTTTTTCTGCATATTCATATAATTTTGCTACTGGTATCACATCTTCATGTGCAGTTATCTGTAAATTAGAACCATTGGAAGTATATACGATTAAAAATCCATATTGAAGTTGTCTTTCACCAAATTCATTAATAATTTCACTACCATTACAATTTTTATTTCCAATTACTCTTCTTCCTGTTATTTTTTCAATTTGATCCAGTAATTCTCTAGGAAATCCCTTTTCAGAAAAATTTTTAAATTGTACTTCATTTTTAACACCCATAATTTCATAATGACCATTTAAGGTATCTTTCCCAGGATTGGTTGGTCTAGCAATAGTATAATAAGCGTCTACATCAGGATTTTCATTCATATTAATCGTATTTAAAAAGCCAAGTTTTTTTAAGTTAGGAATAAATAAATCATATTTTTCTTTGATATGTCCTAATGTATTAGCACCATTATCTTCATAATTATTAGCATCTAGCGCCTCTCCTACTCCTACAGAATCTAAAATCAATAAAAATATTCTTTTAAATTTCATCAACATCACTCTTTCTCATTTCTAGGATGATATTTTTCATAATCATCCCTAATTTTACGATTGGTAATATGGGTATATATTCTAGTGGTAGAAATATCACTGTGACCTAGCATTTCTTGAATAACTCTTAAATCCGCACCATATTCTAATAAATGCGTAGCAAAACTATGACGCAAAGTATGAGGGGAGATGTTAGGATTCAAGCCTTTTTCTAATAATATCTTTTTTAAAACCTTAAAAAAACCTTCTCTACTAATTTTATCTCCTCGACTATTTAAAAATAATTCTTTGGTATTTTTTTGCTTTAAAAGAATTGGTCTTTGTTGCAAATAAACTTTAATTGCATCAATGGCATAATCATTGATCGGTACAATTCTTTCTTTATCCCCTTTTCCAACGCAACGTACAGTACAATTGATCAAATCAATATCATTGATGGTGAGACTAAGAAGTTCACTAATTCTAAGACCAGTTCCATACAATAATTCTAACATACATTTATTTCGATAGTCAATTGGAGTATGAAGAGGTATATCTAATAAACACATTACCTCATTTACTGTTAAAACATTTGGTAACTTTTTGGTTAGCTTTGGTCTTTCAATGCTACTAGAGATATCTTTTTTTAAATATTCGTTTTGTAATAAAAACTTATGATAATTTTTAATACTAGTTAAATGATGAGCAATTGTAGTAGGTGCTAATTCCTTTCTTTTTAAAATTTCTAAATACTCTATAATATCTTGTCTTTCTATTTGAGAAATCAATTTTTTCTTTTTCTTTTGCAGTAAAAATTTTTGGTACTCTTTTAAGTCATTTTGATAAGCATATTTCGTATTTCTAGATAAATGAAGTTCTGCAACTACACTTTCTAAATATTCAGAAATTGTTTCTTCAATTTTTCTTTCTGTATTCATGCTTTTCACCTAATTCTATTATATCACTTCTGTCAACAAAAAAGGATAAGAATTGCTATTTCATAGGGGTTGTAGTAAAATGAAAGTGGTGATTGATATGAAAAATTTAAAAATAAAATATCAAAATATCAGTAAAGTAGCAAAGATTCATTTTTTTCTTCTTTTCTTATGTTGCCTTTTACTAGTAGTTTTTATGACCCATGGACAGTATATCTTTGGTTCTAATGTAGATTGGATGAAACAACATATTGTATTTCCGGATTACTTTCGAAATTTATTTTATCAAACAGGGAAGCTTTTTCCAGAATTTTCCCTTCATTTGGGAAGTGGACAAAACATTTTTTATTTTGCTTATTATGGCTTATATAGCCCTATTACCTTTTTATCCTATCTTTTTTTCTTCCTTCCAATGGGAATTTATCTGATGATAATTAATGTACTTTCTATTTTATTTACTATCTATTTATTCTATTACTTTCTTAGAAAAAATCAAATTCCGAATCAAATTTGTTTTTTTACTTGCTTATTATTTTTATTTTCTAGTAGTTTTTTTCAATTTCATAGACATTTTATGTTTGTGAATTATATGCCATTTTTAGTCTTAGCATTAGTGGGAGTAATTAAATATTTTGAACAAAAGAAAAGTGGTTTACTAGTAATTAATATTTTTTTCATGATACTAACCAGTTATTATTATAGTATTCCAGGTTTGATAACGATTTGCTTATATGGCCTTTTTTATCTTATAAAAATGCAAAAAAAATGGGATTGGAAAGTATTTTTAAGAGATATTTTCTTCTTTTTTACGAGAATTTTATTAGGAATTTTGCTTGCTTCTATTTTATTGTTCCCTTTGATTTATGTCATTCTTCATGGTAGACTATCTTCTATTAATCAGATCACAACCTCTTTATTCTATCCTGATGTTTCTTTCGATTACTTAATGTATGGAACTTATGGAATTGGATTAACATCTATTTTATGGATTGGTCTTATTTATAGTATTTTCTTTCAGAAAAAAGAAATAAAAGTTCCAGCCATTCTTTTCGGGATTCTAATTACTTTTCCTATCTTTAATTATCTTTTAAATGGTGGTTTATATTTCAATGGGAAAGTATTTATCCCTTTTTTACCTCTAATTTTGTTTTTTATTGCAAAAACAATAAAAAGTATTCAGAATGATAAAAAGTCTTGGAAATGGTTGTTTATAGCTGTTTTAACCACAAGTTTTGTTTTCTTAGGTTTTATTAAAAATGAACGATATCTTTATTTTTATTTAGAATTAAGTATCAGTCTTATTTTGCTTTTCTTTTATCAAAAGAAGAAAAAAAATTATTATTTATATCCCATTTTCATTAGTGCTTGTATCATTGCTATGATAAACCATTTTGGAGAAGACTTTGTAACGATTTCTGATTATCAGAAGCAACAGTCTTATTATAACTATGATGTTTTAAATTATATTAATCAAAATACAGATGGAATGTATCGTTATCAAGATGATTTAAGTCTTGCTAATGGTATGAACTTTTCTTATGGAAAAAGAGATTATCGTACTACACTCTATTCTTCTACTTCCAATTATTCATATTGGTCTCATTACTATGATACTTTTTTTAATAATGACATTTATCGAAACCATTTTATGTTAGCACAAACCAATAATTTGTTTTTTCAAAAATTTTTAGGAATTCGTTATTTATTAACAGATCAAGAAGTTCCTTATGGTTATCAAAAAATAAAAGATTATCAGGTGGGATCTTTATATGAAAATAAAAACGTTTATCCGATTGGTTTTTCTAGTATTCATTTATTAAATGAAAATACTTATCAACAATTATCTTCCTTGGAACAATTAGAAGCTTTTCAAAATAATATTATTGTATCTGGTTCTAATCATCAGGAAAATTTAAATTTTATGGGAAAAGAAATTGATTTTCTTTCTAATATGATTCTACTTTCTACTTCTAATTTAAGTTATGAAAAAGTAGATACTGGTTACCAAATTATTAGTCAAAATAATGGAAAAATATTACTACAACTCAAGGAACCAATTCAAAACCATACTATATGGATTCATTTCTCTATGCATGATATTCCTAGTTGTAAGAATGGAGATACTTCTATTACAATTAATGGTATTGTGAATAAATTAACTTGTAGAACTTGGAGATATTATAATCATAATGAAACTTTTGATTATGTATTATCAAGTAATGATAAAATTGAGCAGTTGGAAATAGAATTCACAAAAGGTACTTATGATATTCGAGATATACAAATTTATGAAGTTCCTAATTCTTTTTTTGAAGAAAAAGATATTACTCCCCTATCCGTTGATTATAGAAAAACCAAAGATAATCAAATTAGTGGAACTATTACACAAGAAGAAGATGGATATTTTCTTTTTACAATTCCTTATGATCAAGGATTTACTGTTTTAGTAGATGGGCAAAAGATAGAATTAGAAAAAGTAAATGAATTATTTATTGGCTTCCCTATCTCAGCAGGGATGCATCAAATAACATTGAAATTTCAGGCACCATATGCTCAATTAGGAAAAATGGTTACTTTAATTAGTTTTATTTGTCTCGGAATTCTTACTATAGTGGAAAGGAAGAAAGATTAGGGAAAATGAATCAGCGCAATATCGTTAATTTCATTAAAAAGAGAAAGAATGCTAGGGAAACTAACAGACTTTCTCTTTTATTTTATTATGGTGTTAAAACAATGCGGAAAGAATAGGAAAAATACACACTGCCAGGGCCGTCGGCGAAGGCAAAGGAACCGGCAGTCGTACCATGGTACCAAAGACCACCACGGATGAACCAAGGGGAAACCGAATACACAAAGTGAGAAAAATCTTTGTACCAATTACTTTTATAACGTTGATAGCCATCAGAATCTGTTTCACTTCCAAACGGTCCCATCTCTCCTGTTGCATCTCCTAAAATTCGATTATTATAATTTGTATTTACTGATGATGAATAAGTGTCATAGTATTTAGAATTATAATTATTTGGAATAAATTCTGATTTGTCATTACTTTCCCCTGTTACCGTATATCCCATCACATATTCCCAAGCTCCTCCACTCATATCATAAACTCCTGTAATATTTCCTGTTGTAGATGCTTTATATCCATCAGTAGTATTATACATTTTTGTATAAGTTCCGTTTTGATTAAGTTCTGTACCTTCTATATGATTTCCTTCAATATCTTCTCCATTATTATAGCCTAATGTTGGTTCTTCTGTTCCTGCATATCCTGTAATATAATTACGATTATTATTAATTCTTACACTTTCCTGAGAACCATATTTAGAATGTTGTAAATAGGCAACTGCTCCCCATTCTGTATTTTTCATCATATGAGATTGATCTGCTAGTAAATATTCATAACTTGCTTGAAAAGCATTCCCCACACTGATATTTCTCCAACTATAAACATTCGGTTTAATAATGATTTTATCTGATTTTGCTTCATTTATTTGAGCCTCTGTTGTTTGTTTTGCTCCCTCATATCCTGTTTCAAACTTTCCTACCCAAAATCCAGTACTATCAAATGCTAAAAAGGCTGGATGAGTCATATAATCTCCCTCTTGACATGCTCCACTTCCTCCTGCAATTCCTTGACTTCCATTCATTGGTGTTTTACATTGTTTTTCTACACTAACATGATCATCTATCGTATTTTCTAATCCAAATTTTATTTGAATCTCATGTACTTTATTTTCAATCTTTGAGAATCCTGAGTAATTTCCTAAATCCCAAATCTGATAACTATATTTTGGTATCCATACAAAATAACTTTCTATAGAACTTTCTGGTATTATCTTATTGTTTTCATATTCTTCATTCTCATCTTTTAATATGACTACATTGGCCCATTGTTTTGTTCCATAATTATACCAATTTGA
>CANPVK010000002.1 GCA_947581715.1 uncultured Bacilli bacterium | reverse complement strand
CTCTCTCTCTCTCTCTCTCTCACCACAAATGAGAACATTTGTCAAGTTTTTTTTCATCTTTTTTTATCTCCTTTATTCATCAATTATTTCAATCAGTGGTACTCGAAAATCATCAAGCTGTACATACAATTCACCGCCTATCAAGACAAAATTTTTGAAGAGTCCTAATATTGGATTACCTTCTGCTACATTCATTGATTTTGGAACACTACCCAATTTGTCCTCTGCAATAATTTCAAATTGATATGTTTTTTTATAATCAAAAACTTTCCCCAAGCTAATCTCTTGAGAATAACTATTTCCTGATATTACAGGTTTTAGACTTGTATATGTTGATGGCATTTTTCCACCATACTCACAATAGCGGTATTTAACGGTTAAACTATTGCTAGCATTTCCAAAAGAACCGTTAAAATAATTGCCGTCATATTTAAGAGCTATTTCTCCTGTCGTTGGTTCTGGCCTATAAAATGTTGGATTTAATGTTAGGATGATATATTCAACCATTGATTTGGTTATAGGTTTTGCAGAAGAATAGCCTCTACTATCTGTTGCTGAAACTGTAAAAGCTCCACTTGTTACACCATTTAGCTGAACACTAGCACCTACTCCCTCTTTACCATCTGCGCATCTGATTCTAACATCGACAATAGAAGCACTATTCTTAGGTGTTGCTGATATTGTTGATTTGATATTTGATATACCTCTAATCAATTTATCCTTACTACCAGTTAGACTAGTTGCCGTTGTATTAATATCTTCTATCACAGCATCTACATCTGGCTTACATTTTGTTTCATCAGTTCTTGCTGTAAACAGGCAAGAGCTTGTACCTATTAACGCTCCACCACTATATGTTTCACACAAAATAGAACCGACTCCACTCTGTGAATTCGGTATTTGTGAATAAAATGTATCTGGTATTGTAAAACCACAAGTATATTTAGCAGCTGGAGCAATTTCTCCAGATAAAACTCCAAATTGATAGCTTAATCGATGTGTAAACGAATCACTCGCTTGGTTAATGTTAATTGATACAGAACTTTCAATGTATCCATCAGTACAAGTTACTGATGATGTTCTTGGTATTCTTGGTACGTTTGCAGATGTTAAAGTGCCGCTTACTGATGCATCACCTACAGTCCAAGGCGTATCAATTGTTGCGCTATAACCTGTATCAGGAAATGTTCCATCCGGATTATGATCGATCGTTACATCTAAAGTACCCATTAATTTGTTTTCATAATTTGAAATGCTCGTTGTTGTTCCAACTTGAGTACTGTTAATATATCCTCTTACTGTGCTACCTGAACCGCTATATTGTCCTAATGATTTCCAATAAAGGTAATATCGAATTGTACTCCGATTATTTGCTATATCTTGTGGCTGTAACACATCGAAATATAATTCTAGTTGAAATTTATCTCCTAATTTTCCATTGAAATTAGAACTTGATAGAAATGTAGCCATTAATTACCACCTCCTACATAGAAGAATCCAGTACCACCATCATAATCTTCTATTCGGATGTTATTACCAACAAATAAATAAGTCCTTACTTTTAAATTCTCTGTCTCAACTCCTGATGATCTAACCGTTAATACTTCCGTATTATCTCTTTTAACAACAAGACCATCATTGTCTAATAGTGAACTCATTTCACTTCCTGTTTTCTGAATTTTCAAACCATCTTTATCAAAGGTATATCCAGTCTCGGTTTTGACTTTCGTAACACCGTTTTCTAAAATTTCATCTACTGCTGATATTTTTAAAGAATTTTCTGTAATTTTTTGATCAACATTTTTAATTCTTTCTACTACAGAATCTTCTCGTGCATAATCATTAAACTTTTCATTTGTGCTCTTTAAGTTGTTTTCTAAGCCAACCATTTCATTAGAATTAGAATCTATTTGCTTTTGTAAATCACTTAAAGTCCCATCAATATTTTCAGTAAATTTATACCAATTATAGTCTTCAAAATTGGTACTATCTTCTTCATTAAAATCCACATATTGCCCGTACCAAGCACTAGGTTTTTCTCCCTCTTCATATCCTAAATCTTCATCTGCTGGCGTAAATGTTTGTCCATCTTCTGAATACTTAATGTGAAGGTATGAAGTTTGTCCGTCTTCTCCAGCTTTTCCAGGAGTTCCATTTGTACCATTTTCTCCTTTGATCTTTGACCATTTGTAAGCACTATAATTTGTTGGTGGTGTAGGACTAGTAGTACTTGATACTCCTAAGTATTCTGTATCACTTGTAGGAACTTCTGTCATTGGATTACCAGTTGAATTTGCTGAGTATCTTACATGAAAAAAAGAAGATGTTCCATCTTCTCCTTTTGGCCCCTGCGGTCCAGTTTCGCCATCTTGACCATCAGCTCCTTTTTGAGATAAAGTTATCTGCAATTTTTTAGAAATATAATGTATCTCATCATTTTCATCAGTATAACTAAAGCTTAATGATAGCTCATTATTTATATTTGGTATTGTTGTACTTGCTTCTGCTAAAATATTTATGCTTTCATCAGTTAATGTTATCTTTAAGCCTTCAATATTATCAGTAGTTGTTGGCAATACTTTTACTTGTGTTCCTAGAAAATAAGAATAATGATTAATAGTATATTCCTTATCTTCTAAAGGATTATTAGTTTCGTTACATGGAATAATTAAATTATATATATCTAAATCTACACTAAATTCTTGAATTGATTTTTCTAATTCTGTTACTAATTCTTCTGTCTTTGAAACAGAACTTGTTATCCCTTCTAAATCTATTTGAAATTGAGATACTTTTTTAGAGCTTTCATCTACTTCTTCCGATAATAAATAGATTGTTCCTTCTACCTCATTCATCTTAGATTCTAATCTTTTCCTTTTTGTGTTACCTGATAATTTACTGACATTTAATGTTGATTTACTATCATTAAGTATTGTTTTATAGCTTCCATAAAATCCATTTCCAAAAGACCAATCTTTTTGTGCAAATGATTTAATGTTATCAAAAGTAATAATATCTCCTGTATCTATTGATGGATCTCCCCAAACACGAACATCTAAAGTTTGATATTGAAGTCCTTTTAATTTTTGTAAAATATTATCTACTTCTTGTTGTGAACATGAAAAAGGACTATCTTGTGATAAATAGATAGTCACTCCGTCTTCTGTTCCAGATTCAAATTTTTGGGTTGCATTTTCATATACAATTCTGGTAACGGTTTTTAATTCATTTGTCGTATAATCTCCAACTTTATAATCTGGTAATTCAACTGTATCTACATCTGATAATGTTTTTATTACCAATTTATTATTACGATTAATTTTGGCAAAACCACCTGCTCTCTCACTAATCAAAGACAAATAAGTTTTAGCAGTTATTGTATTATCATAGACTCCTACTTCAACATCACCATTCAAAATAGATTTATTTTCTAATTCAACACCACAATATTCACAAATTGCCTGTAATAATTCATAGCGAGTACATGGAACAATTTCACTAGCATCAAATACAACGTCAAATTTATCCATATAGTCGTATAAAGTAAATTTCGTAAAATAACTAGAACTTTCATCTTTTTCTTTAATAATATATCTTCCCATTGGTACAACTTCAATCCCAGAATCTGTTTCTAATTTAAAAACAAATGTCATAGCATCAAAATTGCTAGTAATATCATTAAATACTTCGTTATTTAACTCCAATATTACTTTACTAGTAATTGCACTCCCTAATGAAAATATTTCTTCTTCGAAGATTTCATCAGTTAGTTTAAAAGAGCGAATATAAGAACTATCAACAATATTTCCATTAATAATAATTTCAATTGATTGTTTACTATCTTCGTCATAAATAAATTGCTTATATTTATTACTTGTAGCATATGCCATTACTGACCACTCACCTTTTCTTTTTGAGAACAAGTGAATGATACTTTCCAACGAGTTTTTTCGCTCTGTTCTTCTTCATCTGTTGAAATCATGTCACAGCTTCTTTTTGCGCATCTAAAATTTCCTTTTAATATTTTCCCACCTAATATAGGACATTTAATTTCAAGTGGCATAGGATTTATCCATGTTAAAGCCATCAATTGTTCTGCTTCTTCTTCCGTTAAATAGTCAAAAGAAAATGAGACTTTAACCATCCCTTTTGCTAATGTTTTATCTATTAAAGAAGCATTTGAAGTTGAACGATAACTATCAACATCAATGTCATCTATATTTAATTTAAAAGAAGAAGGAGACTTTTGCGTCTCCCCATTAAATTTCCATACCATATTTACACCTCTTTAATTACAGATACACCTTTTCTAATGCTCTTTTCGTTAATATAATCAATTGCTCCATCGTAGAAATTATCTCCTGCAACATCTATCTTAAGTGTATCTATTCTAGTTCCACCAAAATCAAATTCTCTTAATACATTTCTAAATGTATCAGCCATCATTGAAATTGGAGATACTATTTCTGGATTAGTTCTAGCATTTGCATATTCACCAATAATTACTTCTTGTTCTTCATAAGCAACTTGACCACTTTTTAGTCTTGGAAGTGTAATTTCATCTGATAATTTTAAATTAAATCCCCATTTTTTTCCACCGATAACAGGAATCCAATCAGGGATATCAAAAGAAATTTTGTTAAGAGATTTTTTCAATGAATTAAATCCTGATATGATTTTATTTATTAAAAATTCTATGCCAGACAAGATCATATTAATTGGTGTTGTTATTAGTGATGACAACGAATTCCAGATTCCACTAAACGTAGTTTTAATTCCTTCCCATGCCTTTTTCCAATCACCAGTAAATACACCACTGATAAATTGCGCTATACCACGAATTACATCAATGATTCCGCCTATATGGTCACATAATCCTTGAATAACTGGCTCTAATATTGCACCAATATATTGAATTACAAAATCTATAACTGGTTTTACTGCATTCCACACATCCCCTACAGCATTAACTATATCCGAAATTGCAGGCAATAATTTATCATCAATTACTGGTTTCAAGTAAGCTTCATACATCGTTAATAACCAATCTGCAAAATCATGAACATATCCAACTAAATCATTAATGAATCCAAAGACTTTCTCTAAAGCCACTTGGAAATCTTCGCTAACTACCCATTTTAAAAGACTGTTTCCAATATCCAAAGCAAACTTTTGAATGTCTTTAAAGATGTCTGCTATATGCTGAATGATTTGCGTACCGCTATTGTTATTGTCCCATGCTCTTTTGATAGCACTAGCTACTGCATCAACGATATCAAATAACTGTTGCCAGCTTAAAAGAGCATTTGTTATTATTTCAATGCCAGTTCCATTAGTCCATACTTCAACAAAACTTGAAAAAACAGTAGAGCATAATTCTCCTAAGCTGTTAAACATATTCATCATGCTATCAAATACATCAGTACCTACACTTTCCCAGGCTTCTCTGAATGGTTCAAAAAGAGTCGAAAATATTTCTCTTACTCGATTAGCAAATGCTTCTAATGGCGAAATATCAATATCTTCTGTTGTAATCGCTGGGGTATTTTCAGAACCACTGCCAGAACCAGTAGAAAGAGTATCAATGTCATCTATGCCACTTAAAGATTGACTTGCATTTTTTGCTGACTTACTTTGCTTATCCAGTGATTTCGCATTAGCTTTAGCTACTAAATCAATTCCTGTTAAAGATTTTACTAATAGAGCCACTGCACTAGTTAATTTACTAAAAAGTCCTACTACATATTCTAAAACTGGAGCTAGTAAACTACCTAGTGTATTCCAACTATTCTGTAACGAATCATTTAGTGAAGTATCAAAACTCAAGTATGATTGTGCAGCTTTACTAACAAGACTAAAAGCACTACGAACACTTAATAGAGATAAAGCAAATTTTTTTATAGAACTAATTCCTTTTTCTAAGCTTTTTCCAAAGTCTGTACCAAAAGTCTTTCCTTTTTTCTTGGTTTTGTCTGCTTCATCTCCAGTATCCTTTATCCTTTTTATTAAAGAATTGATTTTTCCAATGGGATTATTAGTAGAATTTGCTAATTCTTTAAAATTTGAAGATATTTGGGTAATACTATTTTTAGCTACTTTTTTTATATTAGAAAAAATCATAATGATAGGAGAAAATTTTTCTTTTAATTCTCCCAATTTTGTTTTTAAAGGATTAAAAGATTGAGAAACTTGATCTTTTATATAAGAAATACCAATGCCAAATTCTTTGAATTTTTGTATGATTTGTGGAATTAATCTATCTTGCTCTGTAAATATCTTCTTAGCTTCATCACCAAATGCTTTAAGTTGTGGCATTAGTTGTGCTATTTGCATTCCGATAGTCTTTAATTCTTCACCTATTGGTAAATAATCAAAATTTTGTAAATTTTCTTCTAATGGACTCATGCTTGGTGCTGATGGCTCAACGGTTTGTGATGAAGGAATACTGGCTTGCACTAATTTGGTTTCTGCAAAATCTTTTTCGTATTTTTTCTTTGCTTCTTCCATTTTTTTATCAAATTCAGTGGTATCAGCTCCGATATGATATGAAATATTCCAGTTTCCATCATTTACTTTTACTTTTCTCAATTCTTCTTGGCAATTTTTTAATTCTTGTTTAAAATCGCTCAATTGTCCATCTTTATTTAACTTTTTTATATCATTAGAAACAGAATCAGTCATTTTTTTAGTTTCTTTGGCAATATTTCTGATATCTTTTCTAGCTTCTTCCATTTTGGCTCTAATAATGATGTCTATTTCTTCAATGATTTGACTATTATCCATGATTTACCTCCTTTCACTCACGACTTCTTAAATTTCTAATTTGTTCTTCAATGGATTGAGGCCCATCTTTTTCTAGTTCTTTTTTAAATAACTCTTTAAATGTTTCATGAACTAAACTAATATTTTTAGGCTTTTTTCTAGTAAAAGTAAAAATTGCATTTATGATCTTTTCCCCTAATGCATCAAATAGAACAATTTCTTGTTTTAAATCTTTTTCCCTTTGCAAAGAGTTGGCTTTCACATATTCAGAAGCTTCTTTATATGTGCAATTCCAAAATTCATGAGGTTTCATTCCATATTGATAGCAATAGGGTTCTATTTCATAAATTAAGTCTTTAAAGTCTAACCTTTGTACCCCCTGAATTCCTCTTGAGCTATTTCGTCCATTGCTTTCTGTGCTGAATTTTTCATCAATTCTTGAATATCTAAAGTAGGTACTGGATTTTTGATTGATGATTCCAATTCCTCTTTGGTCATCTTCTTCTTGAAAAAACCCATTTCATTTACCACCTCTATAACTTCTGAAAATAAGTCTGTATAATTCTTTTCGTTTTCTTCTTTCCAAGAATCAATAAAGTCATATACTTTGTCTAAAGAAGAGAAAACTGATTTTCCATTTTCATCTTCGGCAAATGATTTAATAATCTCTGCTAAAATTTTGATATTTGTTTCGTTTAAAGCTGTAAAAATCAAATCATTTAAATTTTTGGCTTTTAACTTTTCTGTTAATTCAACTACTTTTCTAGTTCGAGGAATTAATTTAAATTCTTTATCTTCTGTTTTTAAAATTGTCATATTTATTTCTCCTTTTTATAAAAAAAGAAACCCTACTCATCGGTAGGGAATCCTTTTGCCTCTTCAACTTTACTACTTCTATAAATAGTTAAGTTTTCTTTCAACATGTCATCAATTGCAATAGTATCTAATCCCATATCACATGCTCCTGTAAAATAAAATACAAGAGGTTTGCCTGATGTTGATGCTGTTGATTCTGGTAATTTAATAAACCAGTAATATTCTTTATCACTGTCTGATAATTCTTTTAATTTATCGTGTTGCTTTTCAGTAAACAATATAGGTATAGTTAAAACTTCTGCCTTTCTACTACCTTTAGCTTGCTGTTCTTCTTCTAGATCAAGTGCATTATAAGTGATTGCTTCTTTTGCACTTTTTAAAGGTGGGATTTCTTGAACATATGCAATTTGAGTTCTTTCTCCAGTTTTTGTTTCTGAATACCATAAAGTACTTAAAGTACTTACTTTTGGCGTATTGCCATTTTCCATATTTTATCATTCCTTTCTTTTTCATAATAAAAAGACATATTTCTATGTCTTACATAATTCTTTCAAATGAGTTTGTTAATCCATTATAATTTACTTCGTAACGTGAACCGTATCGATGCTTTTTAGTAATTTCATCATAAACATCAATAGGAGAACCTACTGGAGTAAAATTAATTTTTCTTAACAATAACTTTGTTTCATGAAATTTTTTCATGGATTCATATTTGGAATTATTCCAATGCTCAATTGTTACAGAAAATCTAGAATATACAGGAGTACCATCTTCTGTTTTTCTGATAGATTGCATAACATTACTAACTACTGATACTGGGAATGTTTCCCTATTATCAGGGTTATGTAAAGTTACATTTCCTTCTATTTGGTTAACTACATATCTAGTAAATGTTTCTTCATCCAATTCATGCATTGTAATCACTTCCTTAATTGTTCTTTTAATTTATTAGCAAATATTTTTACTGCTTTTTCTTCTAGTTCAAAAGCCGCCGGTCTCATAAATGGATATGGCTGTGAAGAAAAAACCATCACATATTTTTTGCCATTCATATATGCATTCATACTAAACATTTGACCATTTATATCAATAAACTGTTCATCACTGTATTGCCTTTTAATGGCATCTGCAGGAGCATACCAACAATAAAAATTACTAAATTTAAAAAGCCTAGTCTTTCCTATATGTGGCAATTCTGCAAATGTCCCAGTTCCATATTCTAGAAACATAGCAAATGCAAAATTAGTGTGTAGCTTTCCTGTAAAAGTCTTTCCTTCAACCGATATTTCAAACGGAATTAAATTTGCTTCTTTAGAACCTCTTTTTTTCTGTAATGCAATATTTTGTCCATATTTCATTACTTCATTTAAGGCAACAGGAACAGCATCTTCAATTCTTTTTAAAATACGATTATAATTATTTTTTCTTTTTATGGTTGCAGATAACATTTATTCACCATTATAAGTTTTACAAGTAATAAGATGAGACCTACCTATAATACTTGTTGTTTCCACAGTATATTGAGGTTTTTCATCATTGATAACAACATTATTTTTATCTACACTTAATTCTATTGAAGAAATTCCATCAGTTTTTTCGATATTAACATCTTTCCTGATTCTAAGCTTTAAAGTGTCAAAATCTACTATTCCTGATACATTTTTATCTAATTCATCAATATCTTGCTGATCATTTAAATAGTAACTGTCTTTATAATGCCATTCTATTAAACTTTCTCCATCTGTTTTTTTGGGTACTCGCTTATAAACATAGAATTTATGCATATTTCCTATTTTCATGGTAATAGCCTTATATCTCTAACATCTTTTGCTAATTTTTCTTCAATATCAATAAATGTATAACTTTGTGATCCTTCTGTTGATGATGCATATCCTTCATCTCCTAGTCTGTTATAAGCCTGCACAACTGCATTTTTTACATAAGGAATCAGTTTTTTGTCATCTTTTTTTCTATTCGATTTATCACTTGCAATTTGAATATAATCATCAATAAATCCATCTATGAATTTGTCTTTATCAGCATCATAATTGATATTTAACTGCTCAATTATAAGCTGTTTTAATGTTTTTTCATCTTCCATAGGAATTCCTCCTATTTTTCTTCTTCCTTGTTTTCATCTAATTTTAATGTAGTGTCAGGAACAGGATTTGAATTTCCTTGTTCCTTAATTTCTACATATCTTTTAGGATTTAAAAGCATTTGATTAATAATGCTTTGTGAATAAACATTAAAGATTTGTTTCGTTACTTTGTCTTTAATTTTCATAAGTACCACCTTTCAATTTTTTATTAATCTTTTGGGCTTAATACTATTGAAGATATATCAAGTGTTCTGGTTGCATTAACTTTACCTGTTACAGTAATAGTAACTGGTTTCTTATTTGTTAATTTTATAAGGTATTGATAATCTGATTTGCTTAGAGTAGTTGGACTTCCTCCATCAAAAGAGCAGACAACTTTATTACCTGTAGTCTTTGCTTGTGGTAGTTCTATCACAAAATAATTTCCTTCTCCTCCAGCATTTTCTATATCAGTAACATAGTTTGATGTACCAGTTACTTTATCACCTTGTATTTGCATACCTGTTTGTATGTCTTTTGCTGTTTTATTACTAACAGCAGTTTCATCACTTGGAATATTTACTTCAACAGTATCAGCAGGTACTACACTACTTTTTTTTTAATAACAATTTTAGCAATAGCAATTTCTTTATGGTTAATATAATTATTATCCCCATCAGATACTAAATCCCAGTTTTCACCATTTGCTAACTCTTCATCTTTTGGTGATAAAGTAGCTTGATTTTTCTTTAGATATGTGAATCCATATGGTGCCATAACGATTCTTTCACGAGAATATAACACATCTCTATCATTATCTGCATCACGATCCATTTCGTATGGAACTTTTGCTCCTACATCTTTATAATCGAACATACCAGCACCAAGAATATAAATTACATAATCTTCTGTTTCAGCATCGTAAGTAATACTATCATCAACGATTACTAATTTTCCGTTCCATTGAGCTAAATTTAATTGAACTTCTAATCCATTAGCATCATTATAAGTCATGAATGTTAATAGTTTAGCATTCTCTAAATCTTTAGCTTGTGCACTATTCATAATAGCTAAGGTGAATTTTTGTTTTCTATCTCCACAAGCTTTTTGAATAGCAGTATTTAAAGTAGTAGTAGATAATTCACCATCTTGAATTTCAAAAGCATGGTTTTTAGCAAATTCTTGTCCACCTGTTCCAGTTGATGCAAATAAACCTTTAATAATAGAAATTAAAGTATCTTCATTAGCAGTATCCCAATAGTCTCCTAATTGAGTTCCTACTTGGCTCATGAAATCTACACCGCCAGTAACATCGTAAGAAAAGTCATCTTCACTAAATTTATCCTTTCTACCAATTACTACTACACCTCTTTCGTAAGTGTTTAGTTTTTTAGCATCATCATACTTAGTTTGGCCATCATAATTGACTGGTTTTCCTTTTAATCTTCCATACATAGGAATTGTTGCATAAGCAGTTCCAGTTTGTGAACTGAATGTATTATTAATGTTTTCGTCAGTTCTAAAAATATTAGCTTTGATTAATGCATTTAGTCTTTCTCTTGGAACTGTTTCCATATATTTACCGAAAGCTTCTGCATTAAAAGATTTTTTATCAAATTTTGGCATTTTATATCATCTTCCTTTCTTTATGCCTATCCTTTTGGATGAGTTTTGTAATATTCATCAAAATCTTGATAACTTTTACAATCACTCAATGTTTTTTCTCCTGGAGTTTTATCTCCTGTTTGTGGGGCTTTTTCTTTTGAGTAATCATCTATTGCATTTGTTCTTACAGTTTGAAATGCCTTTGTATAAACTTCTATTTTGTTTGCTATACTATCAGCAGTTTCATTCTTGTAATCTAGTGCCATCATTACTTCAAGCGGAATCCCCTTAGAACTTGCTTGCTTAATTGCTTCATTTCTCAAATCATCAGCTTGCTTGTCTGCATCTCGTTTAGCTAATTCTTTGGTTAAACGATCAATTTCATAATCTTTCTTTTGAATTTCATCCATTTGGGCTAATTTTTGACTTTCTGCGATCTTGTCAGCTTGTTCTTTTTCCCAATTTGCTCTTTCTAAAGCTTTAATTTTTTCTACTTCAGCACGAGTATAAGTTTTTTCTTTTTTCTCTTCTTCAGCCTTTTCGATAGGAGTTTCAACCTGTTCTTCTTTTTCGGTAGAAGGTACCTCTTGTTCGCCATTTTCATCAGCGAAATACTGAATATTTAATGGTAATCTTTTTTGACTATTCTTCATAATCTCTTCCTTTCTTTTACGGATAGAAAATATCCAATACTATCAGTTAGGCTGATTAATCCAGTCTTGTTACGGTAAAACCACACCAAAAAAGCCGATATTTCTATCGACTTAATAGTTATCGACATTTTATCGATAACTAGACCTCTATCTACAACTTTGGTAGATGAGCTAACCGACATAAATGTCGGAGTGCTATTTTATAAGCACTGTACCAATGAATTTAATCCCATTTACTCAATGTTCTTGTGGACTTGCACCACACATCTTTAAGTCAGCCTATTCTACTATTGAGCTTTATAGTAAAAACTGTTTCTTACTGCATACTCTCCCTATGCTCACATAAAAAATTCATTGATACACTACCTATAAGATAGTGATTAATTTTTATTACCCATTAAATTTGCATTATTAATGCCTATATTTATTTCACATACTCTTTTAATCATTTCTTTTTGAATCATCTCAGGTGTTAATTTTATTGGAACAGATAATGCTTCTTGTAAATCAATAAAACTTCTATTTTTTTTAATATCCTTTGGTATCAGAAAAGCGCATAATGTTTTATTATTACAAGTATCGTGCTTAAAGCATTCTTGACATTTTGGATTTAACATTGCACCAGTTTCTAATTTTTCTTTCATGCATTTCCTCCATAATAAAAGCACTCTATTTATTTTCGAGTGCTTTATATTTTTCTTGATATCTTTTTTTCATTTCTTCTATTTTTTCGTTTAATTTATTTTCTTTTATATATTCATATTCTTCTTCTTGTGTCATATTTTTTATTTGTTCACTATGGTAATCTATTAATTCTTTTAATTCACGTTGATACTCTTTTTCCAGTTCTTCTCTAGTCATTTTCCCACCTCTTATAAAAGATATTATGATCAATAGCATATTGAATACTTTTAATATGTTCAAAACCCAATTCATTATCATCAAACGTAGGATTTTTCAAAATATTTTGTTTATTTCTATCAAATTCGTAGATATATTTATCATCTACACCTCTTAATTTTGATAAATTAAATTTTTCAAATAATCGTATATCAGCTTCACTGAAACTATAATTAGTCTCTTTCTTGGGGTGATTATGTGTTACATATGAATTCAATAACTTTTCTCCTAGATCAATATCAGGCCATACATTAGTTTCATTTCCAAAACATTGATATACTTTTCCTTCTTCAGTAATCACTATTGCATTTTCTATTATATCATTCTTTATGACTTTTTCATATTTTTCTAATGTGTTATAAATATTTTGCTCATTAGTTATATCAATCTCTTCTAATAATATTGGTGGCTTATGTTTTTCTTTTGTATATTTGTTATTTGCACTTAAACCATTTTTAATGAAGATCTCTTCTCTCAATTCATCTGTGCTTTTATCGGTTATATATGTTAATACACTATGACACCAATGAAAATGTTCTTCAATAGGTGGTAAATTAATACCTAAAACTAGTCCTATTACATCTATTGTTTGTAATGTTAAATCTTTAACAGTTTTTCCTATCGGTCTCTTAAATACATTCCTATTTTTAGTATTGAAAATCATTCCATCCATATAAGAACACATTTCAGTAACATTATCACATAAATCTGATACAAATTTCACTTGTTGATTATCATTATCACTTGCTTCTAAATAAGCAAGATTTCCATAAGTAGTTACATATTTATCAATACCACCACTATATTTAGTGTTATTTATATCTATTAATCTATTTTGTTGGATTTCAAATGTTCTTTGCCAAGTATCATCATATATATCTGGAATCTTACCTTGCTGTAATGAAATCAAATATCTTTTTTGTATTTCCTGCATATTAGTTAAATAATACGCATCAATATAATCTTTCCACATTGTTCCGTTAACTGCTGTCATTAAAAAGGTTGTTAGTAATACTTGTGGTAATATACTTTTTTCTTTCTTTTTTAAGTCTTTTCTACCTTGATTATAGCAATCTAAGGAACAATTTATAAATAAGTTGTATATGCTGTCTTTATTTTCTTCCTGTTCTTCAATTTCAATGCCATATAAGAGTATTTCTATTAGATTTCGATAATTGATTTGTCCTTTCATTAACTCTTCTACTCTATATTTAAAGTATCCTTTAAATATTTTTTTCTGCTTCCAACTATCTATTTTTCTTTCTAATCTATCTTGATCTCTTTTAGAAATAATTTTAGACAAATCTTGATAAGTGATATTTAAAGAATTAAACAAGTCTTGTATTTTATCTTGAGTATTTTTATTTAACTTCAAATATTCATTTCTAAACTTATTTAATTCTTTTCGTGTATTTTTCCATCTATTTTCTACAATGTTATTATTCATTTATATCACTTCTTCAATTTATCTAAATCTTGTATAGCATCTGGCTTTTTTTCTGATTCTTTAGAACCTTTTACTACTTCTCCTGGTGTTGTTTTTATCTGTTCTTGCGTATCTTTTTCTATATTATTGTCTTCATTTTCATCTTTGTTATTTTGACTAAATTTTTTCATTAATTCCTGATTATCTTCAAGATTAGTTTCTGCTTCACTTTTCTTTTTAGCAATTTCATTTTTTGGATCAAGATCATCTGGTAACATTCCGATAATCGTTTCATCACTTAATAAATCTCTTAAAGATAATGCTCTACTTGTTTCACTAGATGAATCACTAGGCATATTTCTTTGTAATATAACTTGAACATTTCTAAAATCATAATCTTTGCCTTTGTCTTTATTAAATTTATTAAAAATTAGCTCCCAGCGTCTTAATAATCCCATTTTAAAATCCGCCTCTGCATCAGCAATTAATTGTTGTAGTGAAAAGAACTTCTTTTCTAATGCACTATTATTATCTGCTTGTGTAAATCCTAAATCAGTCATATTTGGAATAAAGGAACACAAACAAATTAAATCCATTAATGTTTTCTTATGATTTTGTACAGCTCCATCATTTACTTCTTTAATAACCCAATCTAAATCCCCGCCTTCTTGTAAATATCTAACACGAGATTCTAGCATATATTGATCTTCCAATTCTCTTGCAGGATTAATCATCTGTTTTCCTTCCTCATTTTCGATAATTAGAGGATTTTCTGGAACATATCCCATCACTTTAAGAATAGCTTCATCATTATATTTAAAAGTGTTTCTTGAGTTTTGAATAACTCTTTCATATGCTTTTATAAGACTATCAACACTTTCAAATATATTTAACCCATGTTCATTTTCCATAGCTACAATTTGAAGATCGTCCCATTTTGGTTTTTCTTGCTTTTTTTTATCTTCTTTAAATAATGGTTCTTTTCCATATTTTGCTTCATAATCTTTTGTACCAAAAAGCTTTCTCTTTTCAGGAGTATCCATATAATAGAATTTTCCTTTTTCGGTAGTTAATTCAACCATAATTTGATATTCATTATTAGCAAGAGTTGTTTCTATTATCCTATACAATCCAATTAAATTTTTAGGAACTGAATAATCCCATATTGCTACAGTTTCTAAAGCATCACTTTTTGAATAAACATATTCGCTTTGTTCGTTTTTATAAAGAATCTCATAACCTGCTCTTTTTACAAAATAATCAAATGCTAAACTGAAAAATTCTTTTCCGTCATCATTGTAATCAGTGACATGCTTAATTATATATTCCATTTCTTTTACTTTATTTTCATCATTTGGATTTTTATCAAATAATTCTTGATTTAGCTTGTCTATTTCTTTATCATATGCTTGAACTTTGTAAATAGGTGGTTTACCAGCAAAAAAACCTACTGCCATTACTGATAAATATCTTTGTAACGGAACTTTTATATCTTCATCACTTAAACTAGAAAGTTCTTCATCTGTTAACTTTCTTCTAAATTCATCATATAATCTTTTTCTTGATTCTAATTCTTTTTTTGCTTTAAAAAAAATAGCTGTTACGCTATTTTCTTGTTCTAATTTTTCCTTACTATATCTTAACATTTGTATCACTCCTTATTTTGTTGGAATATTTATAAACATATTATTGTCAATTTGTACTTTACTAGTTGGTTCATATAATGCTAACCCTACTGCATCTGCTCTATCCGGTGAATGTACTCCTCTTTTTTTCATGTCTTCTTTTCTCTCAAGACGAATTGTTCCATCAGATTCAATAAAATACTTTCTGTTTGATAGTTGATTTATTAATTCTTCATCATTAATAATGACTAATTGTTCGTGTTTAAATTTACTTCTTATATTTCCCCACATTAAACCGGTAGAATTCTTATATTCGATTGGTTCATTTTGATTTACTTTTCCACCTTTTCCGCCAAAGTGACATTCAATTGCTTGTGCCTTTAAATTAGCTTGAGAAATAACTTCTCGCAATCTGTCATAAACACCTACACCTAAACCATCACAATCTATTTTTACTTTAATTACAATAGATGAATATTTTATATTTAATCCTTTTATGATATTTACAATCTGTCCTGTAAGTTTCATAGTATCATTGTGCTTAAATGTATGTAGCTTTGGAATCGTATTCTTGTTATATGACTCTGCTACTACTGATTCATCATCTCCAAATCTAGCCACATCCACACCTAAATCAATGGAATAAATATTTTCTAATTTGATATTATTGTTTGTTCGAATAATGTCTCTTCCAATAAAACTATCTGGATTAGCCTTTGGAAATTCTCCTGCAACTCTTACACGATATACATCCGAATTTATTCCAAACATTTCAATAATCATAGCTACATATTCTTTATCTACTCTTTCACTTTTTGAACCATCAATTGTATGCCTTTGATACATACTAGCTTTACTTGTATGTGAATCATAAAAAAAGCCAGATAATTGAGTGGGATTTCCACACATCAATAATTTGGCATCTTTTGTGCTTAACGAACCAAGCACTGGCTCGAATACTATATCTGGAACTCCGCTTGCTTCATCTATAATAATTAATACATGTTCTGCATGAGTTCCTTGTAATGCATCTGGTTTATTACTCGTTCTTGCAATTGCAAACCATTCTTCTTGTGCACCTTTTAAATATATTTTTTCACTAGTCCATTCAAATTCTTTGTCTAATCCTTTGCTGTTTCTTTTCCATTTACTTACCTCCGCCCACAATATATCATGTAATTGATGTTTGGTAGGTGCTGTGCATAATATTTTAGGATATGGTCTTGTACTGATATACCACCATATTATCCAACTTTCTAATGCACTTTTTCCTACTCCATGACCACTTTTTACAGATACTCTAGAATGCTTGGCTACATCATTCATCACTTTTTTTTGATCACTTGTTGGAATTACTTTTAATATATCTTCTGCAAATTCCACAGGTCTATCTATATAGTAACTTAATGCTTCACTGTTCATTTCTATTTCTCCATGCTTTTTCTATCTCTTGAGCAAAGGTTTCTGAAGTTTCTGGTGAATTAGTTCCATTTAATATATCATTTATATCTTTTAGGGCAGAAGTTAATTGCTTAAGACCACTTCTATCAACAATAGAATAAAATTCTTGTATTTCTTCTTGATCCACTGTTGTTTCTTTTTTTGGTTTTCCCACTTTATAGTCATATTCTACTGTTTTTGTCTTTTTACTGTTTCTAGAAAAGTATTTATTTAACTCTTCCATTGAATCATTAATCTTTTCTAACAACTTTATAGCGGTATCTTTTGTGTTTACTCTTTTATTGGCTTCAATGGTAGTTTCTTTTTCAATTACCTTTTCTATCACTTTTTTGCTTTTCTCTTGCTCTTTTTTTACTTTTTTGCCTTTCCATCCTGTTGTGATCTTATTTGTATTGCCAGTACATGGAATATTTTTTTCTCTCAAAAAAGAACTAACGGATTTATAATTTCCTAAAATGAACTCTTTTTCTAATTCTTTCCAATTGTATTTTGCCATACTATCACCTGTTATCAAATATTAATTATGCATTTCATTTTAATATTAGATAAATAAGTATTGGAATGAACATACATAAAAACAAAAAATCTCGTTTTGATTTCTTTTTTTTGTAACTCATTAATATTCCAATAATAAGTGAGGCAATCATAAAAATACAGTATATTTTAAAAATTATCATTTTAAATCACTCCTAACAATCATTCTCTACTTATAATTTATTTTCCGTTCCCCCTTTCTTTTCTATTTAAATGTCTTTTACATTTAATTGAATTATTTGTCATCAGATAAACAAAAGGTGCTATTACTATTATCATTAAAGCTACTTCGTTTAGATTCATAATCTACACCTCTCTAATTTCTATTTCATAAATGTAAGCCATTAGCTTCTTTTTAATCTTGTATATTTCAGTTCTAAATCCTTTGCAGTCTTCTACTACTTCTTTGCCATTCTCTTTATATACAAAATCAGCTATATAGCTCATACTCCTGTATCTTTTTCTATTTAAATTAAAAGCAGGTATCAATATGTATGATACTTGCCTTTTTAAATCTGTTATGATTCCACTTTTTTGTAGTAATAACAGTTCTTTATATCTATTAGCTTCTTTTTTAGAATCAAACTCTATTCCATTTACTATAACTTTCTTATTTTTATATTTTGATTCTTTTGATGTACCTTTACATATGGTTTCTTCTGGGCATATCTTACATAAACCTTTCATGCACCTTAAAGTATTCATCTTACCAACTCTTTTACTTTCTCTTTATACTCTTTTTCGAATTCTATAAACTCTTCTTCACAAGCTATACTTTTGAATGGTATATCCATATCTTGATCGTTATGATGTTCTACTACTATATATTGAGCTTTTTCTATATCAATACGATTCTTAATCCGTGTAATTACATCGTTTACGTTAGTATCTATTCCTAATAATTTCCAACCATTATAAGAACTATATACCCTATAGCTGATATTTGTCATAGAATTCCTTCTTTCAATACAAAAAGAGAGAATAAGTAAATATTCTCTCTCCCAGGGGGTGATATTCATGAAATAATTAATTTTTATTATCTCACAATATCATATTAGCACATTTAAAGTGTCACGAGGTGTCACAAAATCAAAAATTTAATCAATATCTCTTTTTCTTTTATATTTTCTATATACATTTCTGCAAAAGGATTTGGACCAATGTACTTCTTTCGAAATTTGTTCCCACGTTAATATTTCATAAATTCCTTGTTCATTTAATTTTCCTTTTTCTTTTAATTGGATAATTACAGATTCTACTTCTCCATATTTAAGCATAATTTTTAATTCATTTTCAATCCAATTAATTAGGTTTTGCTTTCGTTGAAAAATGTAATCTAATGTTTCATCGATTTTTTTTGCATCCATTTTTTCTACATATTCTAATAATCTATCTGTTCTTTTTCCACCATCTACTTTTTCTATTCTAATATCTGTTGCTTTTGGTGTAACTAAACTTTCTAGTTCTTCTTTTTCTTTTAAATAATACTCATAATCATTTTCTAGCTTTTCAAGTTGCTTGTTAGCTTCTTTTAAAGTCATGATTCCTCCTTATTCTTCAAATTTTAATTCTTTTAATTGTTCATCATTATATATTCTGTTTTTATATTCACAATTTAACTTCTTTGCAGTTTTATTTAATTCTGCAAGTAAAAATTCTCTATTAGCACTATTAGATAATTTACTGGAATTAGTACGGTAAGTTTTTAACATTTCAAAATCGTTTAGTAATCCTCTTCTTTCTATCCTTTTCTTTTTCATTTGTTTTACGATTTTACAAGATTGAGAAGCGTTTAAATTATTGTTCTCAATATAATGAAGGAGGTCACTTAATTCACTATCTACTTTAGATTGCTTTGATGGAATCGAATCATAATATGTTTCTATTTCATTTAAAATTGAATTAGCTTCTTGTACTTTTTCTAAAATTTCCATTATTCATCAGGCTCCTCTTCAAAATAAATTTCATCATCATCTACAAAGGTATATATACTAATCATTTGTTACATAATCTTTAATTTCAAGTAAATCTACATAATACTCAATATTCCTATTATTATTTGAAATTATACTTAGTGTGTGATCCATTTTGTTTATACCAAAAGTATTTCCTTTTTCTTCATAATAATAGAAAGCTTCACCAGAAGAATATCTACTATCTTCTTTTTCTCTTGACTCAAATAATTCTGTAAAATCATTCCATTTTTCTTCTTTTATTTTCATTTTATTTCACTTCCTCTGTTTTATTTAATTCAATATCTATTATTTCGCCTAACCTTTGAATAGAATCAACAATTTCATATAATTGTTCAATTTCTGCTTTTAATATTTCTATCTGATTTTGTTTATTTTTTATTTGACTTTGATAATGAACATCTAGTCTTTTCACTTCTTCTAAAATTTTAATTAACTTTTTTTCCATTTTTACCTCTTTCTAATATTTCAAATATACGTTCTCTAACATTTTTCTCACTACAAACATTCTCAAAATTTTCACAAAATCTATCACTATCAAGATAATCATATATTTCATCTCTAATTTTTGCGTATTTCTTATCTCTTTCTTCTAATTGGTGTTGTAAATCTTCAATATATTCAATTATTGATAAAATACTAATTGGTGTTAATGCTTTTTGCGAAAAATCAATATTTTCATAATGTCCTCCAAAGTCGTCATCAACAAAATATTCAAAATTAGATAATGTCTCTTTTATTTTTTCTATTTCTTCTTTATTCATCTATACATCACCTACTTCTAAATATTCCAATAAATCTGAATAGCAATCATTACATAAATTACATAACTTTATATAGATTCCATTTTCATATTTTCCTAAACCTGTTCTTTCATTTTTAAATGGTGTGTTTTTTCCACATTTGCAGCAGTAATTAACATTTTTTTGCATTTCTAATGATACATATTCTCTTAATTCTTTATCACTAATTTTATTTATATATTCTTTATTCATCAAACCATCTCAACTCCTTACATTTATTGTATATAGCCTCTAATTCTTCAATACTACCATATCTAAAATGTCTATTTCCTTGACAAGTAACAGCAGTCAATCTAAATCTTCTATTCTTTAAATCAAATTCTACCCAGTCTCCTACATTTTCGGCAAAAGCTTGTTTAAAATATCTTAAATAGTTTTTACTTTTTTCTTTCAATACGTAATCTAATGATTCTAGTGTTATATATTTAAAAACCATTATTCATCATCTCCTTAACTAAATTATCTATCTGTGAATCTATATCCATCTATGTTCTTGGCATTTTCAAAATTGTCAGGATTGTCTAAACAATGTTTATCTTTTTGCTTCTTATCAATCAAATTTAGTAAATATTCTTTTGTTACTTCTTCATCATATTCATTAAACAACACATACTCTCCAGTATCTACATTATTTTCTAACCACTTCTTAAATTGCGAATATGTATGAAATTCATTATTATCGCGAAATAAGAATAACCAGCCAGCGCTAGATTTTCCTATATGGATTTCTCGATTATATAAAGATGGTTTCTTTTTTATAGCATAATAATTTGTTCCCATTATTTCTTACCTTCTTTCAATTCTTGTAATTTATCTAAACATTCATCAAACGTATTATTATTTTGATTTAATACACAAGGACAATAATTTAGATTTGCTTGCACAAATAAACTATTAGAATGTTGTGGTATTTCTTTTTGTAGCTTTTTTTCTTCAAGCCACTTTTCAAACTCAGTTAAAACTCTACGCTCACTTTTATATTTTCTTCTATATCTAGCCTTATCATTGTTGTATTTTTGTCTACTTAACGATAAAGAATTTTGTAAAGAAGCATTTGTTTTCTTTAATTCTTTATTTTCTTCTATAATATTTTTAACCTTATCAGTTACAACATCGTCGTATTTAAAATTGCTATTGTCCATCATTTTAGTATTTTCATATTTTAATTTATCAAATGGATTGTTTAAATCTTGCCTATAAAATAGATTATTTACATTTTGTTTTTTACATAATTTTTTTTTTAGTTCTTCGTTTTCTTTTATTAATCTTTGGTGTTCTTCTTCATCGAAACAATGAGTTGTTCCTTTTAAAGTTTCTTTCAATTCTTTATTTTCTTTTTCTAAATATAATATTTTATTTGCATCCAAACCCATAGTATCTAATATCTTTTTTAAACTATCGTTTTCTTCTTGTAACTTTTTAACATGATATTTAATATTTTTTCTTCCCCATAAAGTTAACTTTCCAAAAACTTCGAAGTTATCAATTGTTTCATTAAATGCCTCTTTAGACATATCTTTTTCTTTATTCATCTTTATTACCCCTCATAATTTTCAGAATAGGCTTTATATAAAAATCTGCAAAATGGCTATTATCGATTTTGAAGTATCCTCCTATTTGATTTTCATCTAAAAGTTTAAAATATAGTAATTTATTTTGATTAGCATTTTCTTCTAACCAATCAAATATCTCTAATAATTCTTCTTTAGTCATTATTTACCTCCTACTAATAATCTAAGTATTTTAGGGTCAATACCATATCTTGTTTTAGAATACAAAACATATCTTTTCCCTTTTTTCTTTCTATACCATTCTTTATAAGTTGGTTTAATGATAAAAGTATCGCTAGTATTCCAACCTATACGAACGGCTTTAGTAAAAGCATCCTCTTTAATTTCAGTTGGTTCTAATGCTAATTCACTAGTTGTTCCAAGTTCTTCATACTCTCCATCTTCATTTTGAATATATAATTTACCGTTCATTCTCTACCACCTTTATTAATATAATCAAGAATATTTATCCAGAAATTAACAGTTTTATCAAAATGTTTATCTAAATTTTTCCAATATTCATTTTGTTTTTTAATTTCTTCGTCTATATCATTCAATTTATAAATTACTAAACTAAATAACGAACAAATAGAAATGATTAAAATTACAACAATTAAACAATTCATTCTTTACCTCCTTTGTTGACAAAATCTAGGACTTCTTGAAATGCTATACATTTTGCTATTTGGTATCTATAATCATCATCATTTATAGGCTCTTTTACTAATTTATTTTGATTTTTTATGTTATTTTCCAAAAATTTAATTAAAGGTTGTTTCGGTATATATTCATAATTTTCAAAAAACATTCTTTTTGGATATTTTTCTTTCATTTTATTTCTTCCTTTCTATAGTTTTTTTCAGTTCATTTATAGAATTGTCTATATGATCTAAACCAGTAACAATAAAAGCTGTAGCAATTATAATTATTATTTCCATTTTATTTTTCCTCCAATTTTTCTATTTAAATAGTTTTAATATATCTTCTTTTTTGATTTCACCTTTCAAATTATTTATTTTTTCTTTATATTTTGTTTTAATATCTTTCTTTATATTTTTTTCTATATTTTTAATATAATCATTCATTTTTTTATTTTCTATTTTTAAATCATTAATTTCTAATCTAATATCACATATTTGTATTAACTTTTCTTTCAAATTTGAAAATTCTCCTTTCATTGGATATATACAGTATATTCAGATTTGATTTGTTATCCATCTAGTAAATTTTTCCTAATTTTTTATGGAATATATATGCCTTGATATTCTGCAACTGGTATTACATATAAGTCTTTACTTTGTCTGCAGAATTCATTAATTCCTTTTTTATCAATAACATTTAAAAAATATTCTATAAGATTTTGAGTTTCTTTATGTAGAAGTCTTTCTTTTTTAAATTTATTATAATATTCTAAAGGTTCACTATAAGGTTTATCGTAATCTGGTTTATTTTTCGAATATACAATTCCTGCTCCTAGCCAATCACATATCATTTCCACTACATATTCATATGGAATTTTAATTGGTTTGTTTTCATATGTTCCTAGATTATCAATCCAATATTCCCAATGATGTGGATTATGTCCCTTATGATGCTGCCAAGCTATTGAATAGCCTGTTTCTGCTTTTTCTGCATCAATAGGACTTCTGTTTCCTTGAAAATATTTTGCACTACTCATAAATTCTGTAATCCCATACTTACTTAGATCATGTAATAAACCTCTTTTATATATTCCACATTTAAAGCAAAATTTCATAACGTAATATTTGTGTCTTGAAATGGTGATAAAATGTTTTATATATCTATTCATTCTTTACCACCTTTATTAAAAAATTTATAAATATTATCCATTTTACTTTTCCTCCAACTTTTCTATTAAATTTGCTTCTTTTAAATCTTGTAATAAATCATCTACAAACTTACTCCAACTATTTCCGCAAAAGTCTTCTACATAAACGCAAATTTTTCTATTATCAGGATAAATCGCAATATAATCTCCATATTCTAACTCTTTAATATAAGCAGGTTGCATAATATCGGTTTTGCCATATTCATAACCATACTTGATAAGTTCTTCTAAATTTATGTCATCTTTAACTTTATAAAACATCTTTACTCTCCAACTTTTCTTTTAAGTATTTTTGATTTTTGATAAGCTGATTTACTTTTGCTAATACATAATCTATAATTAAACTTTCGGTTGGAATAAAGGTTTCATTATCACCTATTTTTATTTTTACATTACAACCTACTATTTCAAATTCTTCTATATCTTCCCACCCATCATTTTCTTCTGGTAGAATTTCAACTTTGTCATTTAATGATTTAGGTAATATGCCATTTAATTCATTTTGAAATAAACCATAACTACTATCTGTAGCGCTAAAATATTCATCATAATTACTATCCCATATCCATTTATGAAGATTATATTCAATATTTTTAGGTGCTTTTCCATCTTTAATAAGTCCTACTAATTCATATACTGTTATTTCCATATTTTTTCATCTCCTAACTAAAAGTTTTCTATTTAATGTCATATTCTTTTATTTCGTATTTACATAATTCATAACAACCATTTTTCCTATAATCTTCTTTTGCTTTTTTATTTAACCTTTTAACTTCCTTTTTTGCTTCTTCTTTTGACAAATAAACTGATTCTATCCATTCATAATAGTTCTCATACATTTCACCATTGTTACCTTCGACGATATATATTTTCATTTTTTCTTCTTTCATATTATTCATCTCCTAACACACTAAAAATTTTTAAAAAAGTTATTAAATGATTCAATAATTGTTCATAATTTAATTTTTTTGAAAATGAAGAATGATAAATTTGCTTATTATTTCTAAAAATTGCAATATGATTATTACTAGCTTGTACAATTGTATAATCTTTGTATTTAGCTTTCATATCTAATCTCCTACCTTATTAAATTCATTTTTCATATTTTTCAATTTTTCTTCAAGCAATTTAATATTTAACTTATTTATCTCTCTTTGTTGTCTTTTTATGATATTTTTATACCTCATACTTTCATTAAATTTAGTTACAATTTCATCTAATTGCATTTTACTAGATAAATCTAAATCATTACTGTCATATCCAACTATTTGAATATTAGCATCATCAAACCACATATTCTAATCTCCTATCTTATAACAATTGTTTTCAAATTGTTCTTTGGTTAAAATTGTTTTAATATCTTCTTTTTTAATATGATTTTCAAATTCAAATTTGATGTTATCAATTATAATTTCAATTCTCTTTGGTTCTTTTATTCTATCTGTACCATTAAAGTAAGTTTCATCAAAACCAATTACTTTATACCCATTAACATAATCTCCTACTTCAATTAAATCTATTGGATAATAACTTGGTTTTCCAATGATGTCATCATCACATAGCACACCTAAATCATAAGTTCCATCTTGTTGCTTTATTTTATACACATATTTCCGTTTTTCTTCATCATCATACATTTCATAAACATATTTGATTCCATCTTTAGTCCTAACATACATACCTTCTACAGATTCATCAATTCTTGGCGTTTCTTTATAACCTAAATCTTTTAATTTCATTTTCATTCTCCTTTATCTCTTTTGTTGTAATTCCATTATCCATATTTACATTCTTCATCCTTTTTTCTTGCCCTAGATATTGCATGAGATAACTTGCTATCATAATTAGTACATTCTCTACATTTAGTTCTAAACCTAGTATGTTCTTTATTTGCCCATGCCCAATATTTTGGTATTAATGGTTTGGTTTCCCCACAAGAATAGCACCATCTTTTTTCTTCTTTTTTATCTACATTTTCCATAAAAATCTCCATTAATTTTCAAATTTCTTTATCAATTTCATTAACTTTATACAAAAACTTAATAACTGCTTTTTAGTAATGATAAATTTTTCCTGATTACCTTTGTTTTCAAAATCTTCTTTAATTAAAATTCTAGTTAACTCTACTATTACATCCTCTGCCATATAATTCCTCATTAGTCTTTCTGAATAAAATAGTTTCTCCATCCTTTAGATAATCATCATATGTTTTTACTTGACTTTGAAGTGCCTCTATTCTAGCTATAATATCTGCTCTAGAATGTTTAGCTTCTAATAATTCTTTAATAACTTCTTCTCTTGATAATTTAGATAAGTCTTTAGCTAATCTATAACCTTTAGTTTGACTATTATAAATAACTGGTTTTTCAAGTTTTAAATTACTAATTCTATTTCTAATTTCACGATCACATAATCCTGTTTTAGCTACTAATTCTTTTCTGGTTGTAAAACTTTCAGTATTCAAATATTCTTCAATCATTCTCTTTTTCCCACTCCTCAATTATTCTTTGTATTTCTAAATCTTCTTTGGTAGGTATTTCTAGTTCCTTGCATTCAGAAACTACTCCATTTAATAAAATAGACATCTCTTTAGTATCATATTGGCTGCTACCTTTATAGACTTTATACCAGGTATATTTTTCATTTTTAGATTCAACTTCATAATATTTAAAATAATCGTTTATCGGTACTTCATTAGAGATAGGAATTAGATTACTAACTCCATATCTCTTTAACATAATCAAGTACACACTATCTTTATCTGAATTTAATACACTTGCTATCTCTGAAATGAGAAGCCAAAGATAAGAATTGGCATTTAAACTTCTTTTTTCTCTATGTTCTTTAATTTCTACATCATAAGTTTTATTTTCATCTAATTGAAATAGTTTTCTTTTTATATCTACTATTTTTCCTGTAAAACTAAGCATTTTGAACCTCGATTAATTGTTCAATTGCTTCCTTTACTTCTTCAAAAATTTCAGCAGTTGTCCATTTTTTTCGACCAATTCTAAATTCAAAAGGAAGTCTTTTTATATCTCCAATATAATCTCCATAATGTGCATAATCCCAGCCTATCCACCAACCATCTAGTTGTCTATCTTCAATATAAAGATAATTTTTTGAATAAGTTGTTCCACCATGAACATTTAAATCTATAGAGCTATAACCTTGCATAAAATATTTATGATCTTCAGGAATTCTAATGTATGCTGTTGGATGTGTTCCTAGATTTAAAATTCTAAACTCAAATCCTTTATATGTTCCATTCATTAATGTTTGGCAAGTAGCTTTGCTTAAATATTTCATTTCTTTCATTTCCATAATTCTATTCATCGATTCCTCCATCTGCTCCATCTCTCCAACGGTACACTTTTCCTTGCCTATATAATTCATATAATGCCGGATCACTACTATCATGGTATTTTCTAACTCTAGGCATTAAATCATCAAAATAGCATTCTATTTCTTTTCCATCAACTACAATTTTATTATCACAGCCTACGAAGCCAGAGCACATTCTCGTTTGCCCATATTTTGTAGGCTTTCCACAATTGTTACAACGAACTATCATTTCCATTTCATCGCTGTTGTATTCTAAAATTTCCATTTGGTTTCCTTCATTTAAAATATTTGGATTATACATTAGTTTCATATTCTTCTCCTAAAATGGCATATCATCTTCATCATAACTAAAATCTGCTTTTACTTGTTCTCCCATTTCTTGATAAGGATTAGATTGTGGTGTAGGTTCTTCATTATTAGAAGCTTGTCCTTCTTTTCTACTGCCTAAAAATTGTACATTTTCTGCTACTACTTCTGTTACATATCTCTTTTGACCATTGTTGTTTTCATAGCTCCTTACTTGAATTCTACCCTCTATGGCAATTTTAGAACCTTTCTTGAGATACTTACTAATATTTTCTGCTTGCTTACCCCAAACTACGATACTGATAAAATCTGCTTCTTGTGTTCCATCAGGTTTTTTAGGTCTATTTACTGCTAGATTAAATGTAGCTACCGCCATATTTGATGATGTGTATCTTAGCTGAATGTCTGTACTTATATTTCCAATTAAAATTACTATATTCATTGTTTATCTCCTATTTTTATAATCTTCTAACATTTTTAAAATTTGTTCTTCACTTTTTCTTTCAATTTCTACTATTTGTCCCAAATCTTTTTTGGGCAACCAAATTGCATATAACGTTTCAAAATGATTGCCGATGTTTAAATTGTCAAAAGCATAAGCATATAAACTTAATTGCCACGATAGATACTCAGCATCTAACTCAGTTGTTGTTTTTATATCACATAATGAGTAACTACCATTTATAAAAGCTATCATGTCAAATCTTCCTGCATATTTATCTTCATAATGTATCATTTCTTCTTGATTAATAACTTGCAAATTATATTGTTGTTTTAATTTTATATACTGATTTAAACTTGCTATTTGAATATAATTAAGATTTAGGACAAGTGTAATCGTTTCGAATGCCTCTTCTTGCCCCATAACCTTTAAATTAATTTCATACATTTCTATTGCTTTATGAATAACTGTTCCATACTCTGCTTTTTCTTCTAAAATTAATTCTGGTATATTTTTATATTTGTCTGGAAAGATGAAACGCAATATTTCACTTACACTTGGAATAATTATTCCATCTAGTAAATACAAATGTTCTTCATCTATAAACTCTAGCATTTGACTTCTACACTAACAGAACTAGAAACTGGTGTAGTTTTAGAATATTCTTCTGCAATATCTGGTAATTCTTCTTTTAATCTTTTACTATCGATTGTGGTTCTTGTACTTTCTTTTTTATAAATAGCTTTGATAAAATCATCTTCATAAGTTAGAATATTATGCTCTTCCATTGCTTTTTTTAATCCTTCTTTTACTTCTTTTAACTTTAAATCCATATCCAAAACCATACTTTGAAATTTTGCATATTCACTTGTAAATTCTTGTGATACTAAAATTTTTCCATCTTCTACTTTTACTAATTCATTCATTATTTTGCTTCTCCTTTTTCTTTAATTTTTCTTATTAATTCACTAGCTTTTTGTACGGATAAGTCTTCAAGTTTTTCAATTTTATTAACCTTTAATAATTTTTCTAAATTTTCTCCAACATAATAATTAGATAATAATTCGACTTGTTTAGCCGTTGCTTTAATTTCTTGTGGTTTATATTCTGGGGCTGTTGCTTCATCATCATTTCCATCTGTATCTTCTTCTGTAGCAATTCCAAAGAATGCCCCTGCAGCATATCTTTTTCGATACGTTATTTCTGCTCCTTCATCTTGAATTTTCATTCCTTCTGTTGTTTTGATTGGAAAAACAGAACTTTCTAAAAATTTACCGCTTTTATGAATTAAAACACACTTTACTCCAACAATTTGACTTACTGGATCATACCCAATTGGTTGCATAAAAGCAAAATTTTTGTTTTCTTTAATTTTTTCTAATATGTCATCTAATGGAACATAATTAAATGCTTTTTTAACCCATTCTCCTGTTTTTTTGTTTTGTACAGAATAGTTTACTTTTGCAGTTTTAGTCAATTTTTGTAAGCTATTCACTAATGTAATTAAATCAGTAGCTAATTCTGGAGTTAAACCGTCTAAGCCTATCATCTTACTTGTCCTCCTTAACAATTTCTAATCCTGTAATTCCTAACATTTCTTCAATTTCTCTTACCGTCATTCTATTATGTACTTCTTCTTTTCTTTTTACTAATTCAAAGATGTTTTTATTAACGGTAAGCCAATTGAATTTTTTAAATATTAAGTTACCTTTACTAGAAACTTTCTCAATTGTAAATTCTTCTTTTGAATCTGCGTGGTCGAACAAAAATTTTAATGTATCATTTTTACATCCGCCCCAACAATCTTTGACAAAATCATCAATTGTTGCATTTTTATTTATTTTTACCATATCTCCTACTTCAAATTTAAAATTCATAAACTCAATAGAATCTTCAGAAGCCCATCCAATAAACTCATCATTTTCAATACAATATTTAAGATCGGTATCTTCGTCATCAATTCTGATAATCTTTACCTTATCTCCTACTGAAAATCCAGCCATTGCACGACTTAATTTAACAACTTTTACAGTATCTCCTACTTTAAAATTTCTTTCCATTTTTTATCTCTCCTCTTTTTAATTTTTTAATTTCAATTCTTTGTTCTTCACATAATTTTTTGTAATGATTAAATTCTTCATTTTCATTATTTTTCTGTTCTAAAATTTGAGTATATTTTTCTAATAATTCGTAATATTTTATTTCAAATGTATTTTTCTCTTTTTTATTAAAAATTCTCATATTAATTTTTTACCTTTCAAAAATTCAATTAACTTTGGATATGCTTCACTAAAATCGTACTTATTTCCAAATTCGATAATTGTATCGACTAGTGATTTTAAATCTTCTCTTGCTTCTTCTAGATCATCTTCCAAATCATAAATTTTACGTTTAGCTTCCTCTAGTTCTTCCTGTGATTCTTCATAAAGCTCTCTATCTACCTTTTCGTTATAACCTGGCTCTGTTTCTTCGTAGATGTACATAAACTTTTCATCCTTTCCATAAATTCTATTTTTTTGTTCCTGTAAACATAGTTTCCGCAACCTCTGCAAATTGTTTTGTCGGCATCAATCATTACTGTCTTAGTTCCACATTTGCATTTGACTTTATATTTGTTTCTTTCTTCTTCTAATTTTCTTAGCTCCTTGTATCTAACATCTTCCATCACGTTTTTTCCCCTTTTCTATTGTTTCTGTAATGCTTTCTAAAAGATCATCCAATTCTTTCTTATCCTCTTCTGTCATTTCTTCATTTTTTAGGTCTTTGTTAAACCAATCAGGTAGTTCTTTTTCTTTTAAATTTTGTTTTTCAATGTTTTGTTTCCTCTTGATTTGATAGGCTTGTACATCTTGCACCGTTTTAAAACCTTTTGCCTTCCAACTTTCTAAGACAGTTTGAATGTATCGTATTCCACGAGCTCCATTCAAAATTGACTCTTTAACGGCATAACGAGTCAAATCATTGTCTTGCCATTCATTGATAACTTCATATTCAATACTGTTTAATGTTCTCCCTAGTGCTTCTTGAATATAAGTGAATAAATCGGCATTTGTTTCACTTGTCTCATCAGAACTGAATAAGTCGGCACTTTTTTCAATTCCATCTTCTGCGAGTAAGTCGGCACTTTTCCCTTTATCAGAAGCAGAAGCATTATCATTATCATTACCATTTTCAGTATCAGTTTCATTATCATTATCGGCTTGTTTAGGTTGATTAGGTTGTTTTAGGTTGTTTTTAGGTTGTTTTTTAGCATTTTGATTTCCTTTCGGTGCTCCACCTTTTTTGCCATTTTCAGAAGAAGATTCACATCTCTTATCATATTTATTTCTATCTCTATCAAGATTCCCTTTTATCACCATAAAAGCCATTTTCATAAGCCCCACAAAATGAGGAATTTTATTATCTATTTCATAATCAAATATTGCTCTAAATAATTTTCCTAATTCTTCATTAGTTAGGTCTTCTAATATGTCTCTATATTCGTGATAAATCAAAAAGCTGTTTTTCACTACTAACACCTCAATTTGACAAAAATAAGAATTTGTTGTAAAATTAAGCTGTCATTTTGACAAAGGGAACTTTTATTTATGGGTTGAGTTCTCTTTTTTTCTTTGTTTTTTGACATTAAATATCCCCTCCGTACTGATATAAAACTTCTAATTCTCCGTTATCAATTTGTTGATTACGGTTTGATACAAAAATCATCATGCCTATAACTAGTGCTATGAATATAATCATCATAATAATTGTCATAGTTGTATCTCTTTTCATCTTTCCTCACCTCCTTTAATGCTTGTCCTACTTATCCACAATTTTGTGGATTAATAAATTAATTTTGGACTATTTTTTCTTTTTAATTCTTCTATTTCCTCTTGAGTGTAGAACCAATTATCTACATTGATTCCCTCTTCTCTTTTCTTGTCTGCAATCTCATTAACTACATCATAAATTTTTTTAAGATTTTCTTTTCTTTCTTCTGGAGTAACACTTGAAGTAACAGTTACTTTTGTTTTTCCGAATTGATAGTGTTTTTCCATGTTATCCCTCCTGATTAATAATATTCGACAAGATTTTATTTTTTTCTTATCGTGGTAGATTTTTTATTTTCCTCCTATGGTATAATGCTTTTGAAAGGAGGTAATTATTATGTACGATTTTTTATATCACAATGGTATTGCAACGCTTTCTTTTGTGCTTTCAGCATTGAATAGTGCATATTTGCTTAAAACACGACGCAGAAAAGTTAAAATAACTATTAATGAATTAAAATTATTTGATTCGAAATATTATATTAATTTAGTTATTGAAAACAATTCCCACTTGCCAATAACAATTACTGATATTCAAATTAAAACTGAAAGTGATACTATAAAAATCTGCAAATATAAAGAATATAGCGATTCCATCATTATCGATGTACCTAATGGAAATAAGATTCAAGAAGACTCATATACCGACGGTTTTCCAATCTTACTCGCACCACTGGAAGCTAGTTTTTGCAGATTTAAAACAAAAGAATCAAACTATACCTCAAAAAAATTAAATATCCAAAAACTTTTAATTTTTACTACACGTGGTAATTTCAGCATTAGAATTAATCATAATTTTTAAGAATTTGTTCAAATACTTGTGCAAGTCCTTTTTTTATATCTGATTTTTTATAAGATTGAGAATTAATATCTATTTTTACTTTAATTGCTCCATTTCCTGGTACTAAAACTTTTATTGAACCATTTTTGACATACTTTCTATCCATATCTGAAATTATTTCAATATGTGTAGGATATGGTCCTTCATATAGATCGTATGAAGGTTCATCGTAAACATTAAATTCAGTATTTTCTTCTTTCATTCTGTTCTCCTTCTTCTTCAATGCTTAATCCATTATTGTCAAATACATATTTTTTATTTCCAATATCATATTCTAATTTTTCTTCTTTATTAGAGTCAAAGTGATAACCAGTAGATGTTTTTACTTTTTCAGAAAAATTGCTCTTTTGAGTAATTTTTTTGTTTATTTGATCAACGATTAATTCAGTAAATTCTTCTTTTTCTTTCTCTGTTAGACTTTTAAACATTTCTAATAAATTCATCTTATTCTCCTTTTTTCTTATTTTCTTTATTACTCAATTTTTATTCTCCTATGGTATAATATCCCTAAAAGGAGTGTTTATTTTGAACAGAACAACTTACAAAATATTCAAGTTTATCTATAAAAATCAAACTTCTAGTTTACATGATTTATATAAAGTCTTTTCTAACAAAGCAATCGTTGATGAAAGCTATGATATTCTAAAAAAAGAAAAACTTATTACTAACCATAATGGAACTATTCAATTAACCATTACTGGATGTGATTACTTTTTTTATAAAAGAAAACGATTTTTCATGAATATTTTAAAAATTATTATTGTTCCAGTTACTATTGCTGTAATTTCCACCTTAATAACCAATTTAATTACAACTTCTAATGATAAGATTTGTGATTGCGCATGTGACTGCAGATAAAATACTAGTATGGATAATTAAGAATAATTGGTTATTTTCTAATTGGTAAAAATACCAATACCAAAATCCATATTCTTTGATAGTGACCATCTTATGATCATTTTTTTTATTGCATTTTTTTAAGCTCATGTTCTATCCTCCTCCTATTAAGTTGAATCTTTTAATTGATTTTTATCTAATACATTTGTTGAGTTATTCTCAACTTTAGAATTAAAAAAAATGTCTTGAATTTCATTAGGCAAAATATTTAATATTTCGATAGATTTTGATATTTCATCTTGAGTGAACGGAACTTTACAATTTAGTTTATAATTTATAGAAGTTACTGATATTCCTAAACTTTCTGCATATTTTTCTTGAGTACCGAATATTTCTCTAATTCTGCCTTTAAGTTTATTATAATTATATGTTTTCAATTTTAATCTCCTTTCTGTTGAGTTTATCTCAACTACAATTTAAGTTTAGCATTTCTCAACTATTATGTCAACACATTTTTTAATTTTTTCTAAACTTGTCATTGATTTTTTCTCAACTTTATTTTATAATTAAATGGAAAGGAGGATTTGTATGCTAGTAGATACATTTGCTAACAGATTACAAAAAGCATTAAACTTAAGAAACATGAAACAAGCTGAACTGGTTGAAAAAACTAAAATTGATAAATCATTAATATCTAATTATTTATCTGGTAATTATAAAGCAAAACAAGATAATTTAACTATTCTAGCAGAAGTTTTAGATGTAAGCGAAACTTGGTTAATGGGATATGATGTTCCGTTAAATGGCAAAATTGAAAGCAGTAATATGACCGAATTAGATCAAATTCTTTTTTCAAAAGCAAAAAATTTAAGCGATGAAGAAAAAAAATCTATTATATCTGTAATAGATGTTATTCATAAAGATATAGATAAGGAATTAGATAAATAAATGCAAAGTACAAGCAGTATCCGTACTTTACATAACTGAATAATAATGTGAAGTAAGGAGTGATATTGTGCTAATTGATTTATTAAATAATGAAATATCTGAAAAAGATTATTTTATTGAAAATAATATAAAAATAATATATAAAAAATTACCAAAAAAAATTTATGGCTTTATCCATAAATATAGAGATATTAATATAATTATCGTAAATTGGAATATATCTAAAGAAAAGAAAAAGAAAACAATAATACATGAGTTAGCACATTTGGAATTACATCATTTAGACAGACAACAAGAACTATTCTCTTTTTCAATAGAAAATGTAGAGGATGAAGCTGATAAATATGTTAAATTCTTGATGGAAAATTAAATTTGGTTAAAATTAATTTGATAAATGTATGAAAGAAAGGAAGTAAATTATGTGTAAATTAGGAGATATTATTGTAGTTAATAAATATATTGGGGATGATGGAAAAGAAATCGGACGTCATTCATTTGTAGTTATTGATGATAACCCAGATTGCATAAAAGGATTAGAATATACTCATGTAACAACCGTAATTTCAAGTTTTAAAAGTGAAGAACAAAGAAAGCAAAAATTGAGTCATGAAGAAAACATGGAAATAATTGAATTTGAAAAAGATGGTATAAAAAAATTCAAGAAACCATCATACATAAAAGCAGATAAATTATTTTATTTTAATAAAGACAAATTAGATTATTATGTATTTGCAAGAATATCGGATGACTTACTAGATGAATTAATGAAACTTATTCTTCATTTAGCAGAAGAAGATAAAATTGCGATAATAACAGAAAATTTAGTATAAAAAATTTGACAATTTAATATTAAAATGTTATAATACTCGAACAAATTCATTGATATTACGCATTATTTTGTGTATAATATTATTAGAATAGGAGGACGTATTATGGAAGAAAAAAGCAAAGTTAGTTTTCCAAAAGGATTTTTCACTAAGGAAAGACCTGTAATTACTAACAAAGAAGCTCTAAAAGATGTAATTCCTATAAAATGGTCCGAAGATGTTGAAAAAGACAAAAAGAAAACTATAACTTATTTCACTGGCAAAAAGAGTATTGTAACAGACATTAAATAATGTCTGTTTTGTTTTGATTAAAAGTAATCTAGCAGTATTGGAAAACTTTTAATATAGATTATTAGAAGTAAAGGAGGTGCTAGGATGAAAAAAATTATGACAATTTTATTTGCAGGATTAATTTGCTTATCATTAACTGGTTGTGGAAGTGAAAACAAAACTACGATCGATAATAAAGATAATGACACAAATATCAGTGAAGATACTAATAGTTTAACTTCAATAGATGATTTTGAAAAAGAAGTTAAAAATTTAGGAATAACTTATACAAAAACAGATATGGTTGCAACTTACATTAATGCTGAAAGTGGTATTAAATTAGTAAATGGTGATTATAAATTAGAAATTTATAAATTTGATTCTTCAACTGATGCTTATAAAAATGCAGAAAAAAATCAAAAAGTCACAATGGAAGGATTTGGAGATTTCGATGCAATTGTTAAAAATGGATATGCTTTAATGATTGATGATGAATTTCCAAAATATGATAGTGTGATTGAAATATTTAATAAATTAAAATAAAAAAAGACTCCGTACCGTTAATACGAAGTCAAAATGCACAGAAATAAAAATCTATCTACCACGATAAGAATCTTTTTTCTGCTATTTAATTATAGCATGAAAAATCCTACTTATCAATAAAATTTTATGAGAGGAAGTGCTATAATGAGAAAAAAAGTAGCTTATTTAAGAAAATCTAGAGCTGATTTAGAATTAGAAAATGTAACGGGACAAGATACACTAAAAAGACACAGAGAAATTATAAATAAATTAGCAGAACAAAACTCTGTTATTTTAGATTATTATTATGAAGAAGTTGTATCTGGAGAAACTATTGAAGCAAGACCAAAAATACAAGAATTATTAAAAGAAATTGAAAATAATAACATCGAAGAAGTTTATGTAGTAGATGTTGATAGATTAGCTCGTGGAGATACCGAAGATCAAGGCAAAATTTCTAAAACCTTTAAATTTGGTAATACAAAGATAGTTACACCTTCAAAAGTTTATGATCCAAATAATGAGCTAGATGAAGACTTTTTTGAATTTGGGCTCTTTATGTCAAGAAGAGAATATAAAATTATTAATAAAAGATTAAATCGTGGTAGATTATCTTCTGTAAATGAGGGTAAATTTGTAGGTTCAACCTGTCCTTACGGATATTCCAAAGAAAAGTTACAAGGGCAAAAAGGATTTAAATTAGTTGTTAATGAAGAAGAAGAAAAGATTGTTAAAATAATATTTCAACTTGCCTCTCAAGGAATTGGCGCTTCTAATATTGCGAATCACTTAAATAAAATAGGTTCTAAACCCAGAAAATCAGAAGTATGGGTATCGGCCAGTATAAGAGATATTATCCATAATCCAGTTTATTATGGAATGATTAAATGGAATTGTAGAAAAACTGTTAAAACCATGAAAAATGGTATTATCTATAAATCTAGACCAAAACAAAAAGAATACACTCTGGTTAAAGGATTACATGAAGCCATTATCGATGAAGAACAGTGGAAAACCGCAAACGAAAATTCTAAAATAAAAGAAGGAAAATCTACAAAAAAAGATTTAACATTACAAAATCCACTTGCTGGGCTTGTAGAATGTGGAATTTGTCATAGAACTATGCAAAGAAGAAATTATAGATCAGGACATATAGACGGTTTAATATGTCCCCTACCTCATTGCAAAAATGTTGGCTCTCATCTATATTTGATAGAAAATGCAATTTTAAGTACCCTACAAGGAATTTTAAAAGAATATGAGCAAATGCTAGTATCCTACAAAAAAGAAACAATACAGCAGGAATTTGATAGCAATAACGTAGAATTAATCGAAAAAGAAATTCAAAAACTAAATAATCAATTAAATAAAGCTTATGATTTGTTGGAACAAGAGATTTATGATAGTACTACTTTTTTAGAAAGAAGTAAAACGTTGAAACAGCAAATAAAAAACTTAGAAATCGAAAAAGATAAATACTCCCAACAAACTAAGAAAAAGAAAATTGATAAAATAAAAGATATAGTACCTAAACTAAAAAATGTGTTAGATACCTACTCTACTAATTTATCTCCAGAAGAAAGAAATAATTTATTAAAAACAATTATTAAAAAAATATATTATATAAAAACCGTTAGAGGAAAAGGACATGAAGAAGAATTTGAATTAAATATTGATATAAAATTATAAAACTATCGTGTGTGTTCAGAAGAATTGGCACATATTGAAATTATATGTACCATGATTTATCAATTAATGAAAGGAGCAACCATTGAAGAGATAAAGGCAGCCGGATTAGATACACATTATGCAGAACATGATTCTGCTTTATACCCAACAGACTCAAATGGAGTTCCCTTCACGGTAACCTATTTTGCAACAACAGGAGATCCACTTGCAGATTTAAGTGAAGATATGGCAGCAGAACAAAAAGCAAGAGCAGTATACGAGCATCTACTAGATTTAACAAATGATCAAGATGTAATTGGTCCTTTATTATGGTTAAGACAACGTGAAATAGTACACTTTAATCGCTTTAAAGAGCTATACGAATACTATAAAGAAAATTTACCACAACCAAGAGATAATGAAAAAAAATTCTAGTATCAATCACTAGAATTTTTTATTTTTTGTTCTTCATCCATAATCTGTTGAAATTTCTCATCAAAACGAATAAGTTCTTTTTGAATAACATCCGGATATATATTTTTAGAATTTTCAATAGCATTTCTAACATCAAAAATCGTTACTTCTTTGCGATTATGAAAAATTGCTTGAGAAAATGCTTGAGCCAATAAAGTCAAACAAATATCTGGATATCTAGAACCTATGCCATAAACTCTTTTATATTCTGTTGTGATATCTACAAGGAAGGTCATAATTTCTGTTTGAATATAAGAATTATATTTTAATCTAGCACTAGTATTTTTTTCTATTTTTGGTAAAGAACCCATTAAAATTTGAATAGTTTGCTGTCTATTTGGCTCTAATATATCTACTTTCTGAAATCTCCTTACAAACGCCTTATCACTTAAAATATATTTTTCATATTCATCACTTGTTGTAGCACCAATCATCTTAATACTTCCTCTACCCAAACTTTCTTTAAACATGTTGGCAAAATCAAGTCCATATTCATTCGTAGCACTAATCAACATATGAATTTCATCCATAAATAATATAATATGATCTAAATTCTTTAGTTCATCAATTAAAGTCTGTAATCTCGTTTCTCCATTTGGTAATGTTCCTATTAACGAAGTTGTTTTGATACTAATAATACGATATTCTTTTAATAAATCAGGAACATTATTTCTTTGAATCTGATAAGCAAGTCCTTCTACTATACTTGTTTTTCCTATCCCGGGTTTTCCAACTAAAACAGCTGATTTTTCAGGGGTTAATAAAATCAAGCTTAATTCTTTAATTTCTTTTTCCCTTCCAATGGCCGGATTGGTAATATAATCTTTACTACAAAAATCTTCTCCATATCGAGCTAAAATACTAATTTTTTTTGTTTCTTTTTCATTTTCACGTAATCTTTCTAATAAATTATTATTCACAATATGAGAATCTACCACCAAATTTTCTTGCTGATACATATGATTTTCTTGTTCCATAAAGGAATCATAATCCTCTTTTAATTTTTCATCAATATCAATAATGGGAGGAATCAATTCTTCTTCCTGGGGAAAAGTGATTTTTTCTGGTAACTTTGGTGAAACAGAATTTTCTTTTTCATCTTGTTCTAACCAAGTAGGAACAATTGAATTAGAATTTCTAGTAGCACGATAAACTGTTCTTTCTGGTTGTTTTTCTTCTGAATTAGAAAAAGAAGTTGGAAAAACCAAAGAATCTGATTCTTTTTGGAAAAGAAGTTCATTCTCTAATTCTTCATTAATTCCAGAATCTATCGTAAAAGTATCTGTATCTTTTTGTTCTGGTTCTTTTTTCAGTGGAGGGAAAATATTTGAATTTTTTTCTTCTTTGGAAGAACTGATTTCCTGATCGGAATCAGAAAGAAAGGAAAAAGGTTTTAATTCATTCTCCATTCCTATTGAAGGATTATTTTCTTGTTTTACATTCTCATGATTTGGAATAAACCCAAAATTTATTTCCCCTTTGTTAGAATTTTCTGAATTTTTATTTTCAAGTTCTTTCTTTTCAAATTCTTCTGCATTAGAAAAAGAGCTATCTAAATGATCATAGAAGCTATCTGTAAAAATAAAACGATTGGAATGATTAAAATCCTGATTCATACTGATCCCCTTTTATTCTAAAAATATTATAACATACTTCCAAAAGGAAAGAAACTAGGAATTTTAAATTCTTTTTACTACCATTCAAAATATCAGAAAAATATGAAAATACGAAGAAAATTAAAAAATAAAAAGACACTTTTATCTTGAAACAAAAAGTGCCATATAAATCATAAAAAAAGCAAAAATTCCTGTAACGATAAAACCATTTATTCGTTCAGATATTGTACTTTTAAATTTAACTCCTAGTGCCATAGTAATCATAAAGCCACCAATTAATCCTCCAATATGTGCAAAAACATCAATTCCACTCAGAAAAAAACTGAATAACAAATTTAAAATAATTAATGGAATAATTTGACTTTTTAAAGTATTTCCCAAATAAATACGATAATGATATCCAAAATATAATAAACTACCCATTAATCCGAAAATAGCTCCACTCGCACCAATACTAGCATAATCGCTAAAGGTGATAGATAAAAGACTTCCCATGAATAACGAAAATATATAAATACATAAATATTTTGCTTTTCCCATAAAACTTTCTAATTGACTTCCTAAAATATATAAAGCATAACAGTTTAGTAACAAATGAATGAGATTACCATGCAAAAATCCCCCCGTAAATAATCGATAATATTCATGATAATTTTTAATATATGGTCCATATAAACAAAAATCATTTAAAATTTTTTCATAATTTCCAAAGAAAATGGGAATTACATAACAACATACTAACAGAATTAATAAAATATAAGTAACCCAAGGTGTCTTCTTTTGAAAAACAGATTCAGCTTTTTCCGCTTCTCTTTTATTTTTCTGATTAATATCATTCGTAATTTTAATAAATAATTTTAATCCATCTTCATGAAATACAAGTTTATTAGAAATATCAGGAAAATATTTTTGAATAAAAGGATACTTTTTTAAATCTTGTTCATCATATAAAAACATACAATCCATTTGATTCATTTTTTCTAAATGTGCATTATCTCCCAAATCAGTATAAATATTTAACACATTCATGTGAAAAGATAATGTTTTTCTTTTAATCTTAGATACAATTCTTTTGGCTTTAAATAAATCAAAATTTAATTGTTCATCATTATGAATATAATTAGATACGATTCGAATAATAGCGTAATCCCCACTTAAATTTTCTAACCAAATTTCATCTTCTGCCCCTTGTAAAATAATAGGACTATAATTTTTTTCTGTGATAAAATAATGAAGAAGTTTCATCACGATTAAATCTTTCCTATTTGCTGTTTCGTTCATTATTTTTCCTCTCTTTCTATTTTTATTATATCCAAATTTATTTTTCTTGTATATCTATTTTAGCTAAATAATCCTGAAATTCTTTGGGAAGAGAAACCTCTCTTTCTATTTTTTGCTTCGTAATAGGATGAATAAAAGAAATCTTTTTAGAATGTAAAAATTGTCCAAAATCAGTCGTTTTTTTACTTTTGCCATAAGTGGGATCATTAAAAATAGGATAACCAATATATGCCATATGTACACGAATTTGGTGAGTACGTCCTGTATCCAATTTACATTCGACTAAAGTTTGATGAGTACTCATAAAACGTTTTAAAACTTTAAAATGAGTAATTGCTTTTTTACTATTCTGATCGGTTACTTTCATCTTTTTTCGATGATCTGGATCTCTTCCAATTGGAGCGTCAATAGTTCCCGTTTCGTGAGGAATAATACCATCTACCAAAGCATAATAAACTCTCTCTACCTCTTTTCGTTTCATCATCTCACTTAACAGTTCCTGTGTTTTCATATCCTTTGCAACAACCATTAAACCACTGGTATCTTTATCAATTCGATGTACAATTCCAGGACGAATAGAATCATCTTGAAAAGAAAACTGATGAACAAGAGCATTGACAAGAGTACCATGATAATTTCCCGGAGCAGGATGAACGACCATTCCTGATTTTTTATTAATAATTAATAAATACTGATCTTCATAAACAATATCTAAAGGAATATCTTCTCCCTCTACCGAAATAGAAAAATCTAATTCATCTAAAATTTGAATCTTATCACCCATTTTTACAAGATAATTATTATTTTCCAATTTTTGATTCACAAATACTTTGTTTTCTTTAATTAGTTTCTGAACTTGATTGCGACTAAGTTGTAATTCTTGGGTTAAATATTGATCCAAACGAATATTATTTTCTACTACTTCTATTTTCATGATTTTCACCTACTAAAACAATTCCCATTAATAGTGTTCCACAAACAATACAAATATCTGCAAAATTAAAAATAGGAAAATAATAAGAAAATATAATAATCCCCAAATAATCTATCACACCATGAAAAAGAATTCGATCTATTAAATTACCCAAAACTCCTCCTATTAAAAGACCAAAAGAAAACTGTTCTAAAAATGAAATTTCTTTCTTTTTAGCAATATAAGATACCATTCCAATAAGAAAGACCATTCCAATAAGAACAAAAAACCAAATGGAATTCGAAAAAATACTAAAAGCTCCTCCTGTATTTTTGATATATTGGAGATAAAAAAAATGTGGAATGATAGCAACCGTTTTTTGATAAACAAAATTTCTAGTAATCAAATACTTTAAAAATTGATCGAATATAAACACACAAATACTGATTTGATAGATTCTCTTTTTCAATTGACACCTTCCCCATTCAGATAGCTATTATAACATGAATCCAATTTTCTGTAAATGAAAAAGGATGATACCAAAACAGAAAAATTAATTACAGGTATATCCTTGATTGATTAAATTAGATTTCACACTACTAAGTTCTTGACGATAACTTGTATTTGCCTCGATTCGAAGATTTTTTTCTGCATCCACAACCGTTTGAAAAGTACTCAAATTAAATTCTTGCATCATAATAATTGTATTATGATCAATATTGCAAGAAAGAGTATATCCAGGATAAGCAAAATAAGTTTCATCACTACACTGATTCTTTAAAGATTCATAAACTTCATCTTGCATGGTAAATGAATAATCCATAATGATAGAACTTTTTAAAATCTGGTTTTTACTATTAGAATAAAATTTTTGAGTTTGTACAAAGGTATAATGATCAATCGTTGTAGAAATAGAAGTGCAAACTGTCTCGAATAATTCTTCTTTTATTGGAGTACTAGATGGAGTAGGAGAATTGGTTTTTTCGGGTTGTTTTTCTATGTTAGTAACAGAAGCAAATTTTCTCTGCTGAAAATAATTTCTAATACTCGGAAGAAACATAATATAGGCAAACAGAGTAAAAAACAAGAGGGATAAAACAAAAATAGTGAATTTGGAATTTTGGGGTTCTGTTACATTCGAATTATTTTTTTCATTCATGTTCTCATCTCCATATCTTCTTAGTATATTATAGCAGAAAAAAAGTACATTTAAAAGTACTTTTTATTCTTTTCTATTTACCTTCTTGCATCAAATTTTTTTCTTGCTTCTGTATCTAAAATTCTTTTACGAAGTCTAATATGAAGTGGTGTAACTTCCACTAATTCATCACTATTAATGTAATCAAGAGCACCTTCTAAGGTAATTGGTCTAGGTCTTTTCAAAACTACTGTTTTATCCGCACTAGCAGCTCGCATATTCGTTAATTGTTTTCCTTTTACGACATTCACTGCTAAATCATTTTCTCGATTACATTCACCAATAATCATTCCTTCATAAACCTCTGTTCCAGGCTCAATAAACATAATTCCACGATCTTCCAATTGACCTAAAGAATAAGCAGTACTTTTCCCATGATCATTGGATACTAAAACACCTAGTTTTCTTTCTCCGATATTAACATTTTCCATTTTACGATATTCTTTAAAAGTATGATTGATAATTCCATATCCTTTGGTCATTGTCATAAATTCTGTAGAAAAACCAATTAAACCACGAGAAGGAATTACATAATGAAGTCGCACTTGATTTTCAAAATGCACCATGTTTTCCATGATTCCACCACGAGTACCTAATTGTTCAATGACAGCTCCCATGGATTCTTCTGGTACTTCAATCTGTAAATCTTCAAACGGTTCCATTTTCATTCCATCGATTTCTTTTTCAATAACTTGAGGTTTCGATACCTGTAGTTCATAACCTTCACGACGCATATTTTCAATTAAAATGGACAAATGCAATTCTCCTCTACCAGAAACCAAAAAGCTTTCTCCATCTAATGGCTCTACTCTTAAACTAACATCTCTTTGTAGCTCACGATTTAAGCGATCTTCAATTTGTCGTGCAGTTAATAATTTTCCATCTTGTCCAACCAAAGGAGAAGTATTCGTTCCAAAAGTCATCTGTAAAGTTGGTTCATCAATATGTAAAACTGGTAAAGGGAAATGTTCTCCTTGATTACAGATTGTTTCTCCAACTGAAATATCAGCAAGTCCACTAATAGCAACAATATCACCAGCTTCTGCTTCTTCTACTTCAATTCTTTTTAATCCTAGAAAACCAAATAATTTTTGAATTCTAAAGTTTTTTACACTTCCATCCAAACGAATACAAGATACCATTTGTCCTACTTTGATTCTTCCATTATGAACTCTACCAATTCCAATTCTTCCAACAAATTCATTATAATCTAGTAATGCTGGTTGAAATTGAAGATTGCCATCGGGATTTCCACCAGGTGCTGGAATTTCGGAAATAATTAAATCCAATAATTCCTGGAATCCAGGAGTTTGTGTACGAATATCGGGATTTAAACTACACGTTCCATTGATTGCAGAGGCATAAACTACTTTGAAATCTAATTGATCATCATCTGCACCTAATTCAATAAATAAATCTAAAACTTCATCTACTACTTGTTCTACTCTTGCACTAGGTTTATCCACTTTATTAATGACTACTAAAGGTTTTACACCTGCTTCTAAAGCTTTTTTTAACACAAATCTAGTTTGTGGCATGGTTCCCTCATAAGCATCCACTACTAAAAGAACTCCATCTACCATATTCATAATACGCTCTACTTCTCCACCAAAATCAGCATGTCCTGGTGTATCCATAATATTAATACGATAATCTCGATAATTAATCGCTGTTGTTTTCGCTAAAATCGTAATTCCTCTTTCTTTTTCTAACTGATTAGAATCCATAGATAAATCAGAAACATCTTCATTCTCACGAAAAGTTCCGCTAGATTTTAAAATTTGATCTACTAAAGTTGTTTTCCCATGGTCTACATGAGCTATAATTGCCACATTTCTCTTTTTCATTCTTTTCACTCCCTAAACGAACACTGGAAATTATACCATATCTTCCAGGAAAAAAAAAGTACTTTTCGGTACTTTCTATATTTTGTTAAATGAAAAAGTAAATTGCGTTTAAAGATAAAGAAGTGAAATTTAGTCTTTCACCAAATTTAGTCAAGGACGA
>CANPVK010000001.1 GCA_947581715.1 uncultured Bacilli bacterium | reverse complement strand
CAACCTCTAGATAAATCATTAACAGGATAGCGCATCCCCTGTGTTAAAGGACCATAAGCTTCTGCACCAGCCAATCTTTGAACTAATTTATAACCAATATTACCACTATCTAAATCGGGAAAGATTAAGACATTTGCTTTTCCTGCTACTGGACTATCCGGTGCTTTCATCTTTGCTACTTCAGGAACAATAGCACTATCTAACTGTAATTCCCCATCAATAAAATATTGAGGATATTGATCTTGAGCAAGTTTTGCAGCAAGAGAAACTTTCTCAACACTTTCATGTTTGGCACTACCTTTTGTAGAATGAGATAACAGCGCAACATAAGGAACTTTCCCTAAAAATTCTTCAAATGTTTGCGCACTCATACCACTAATTTCAGCTAATTCACTACTCGTTGGATTTTGATTTAACCCACAATCAGCAAATAAAAATATGCCATCTTCTCCATAATGAGGATTTTTGACATCCATCCAAAAAAAACCAGAAACTAATTTTGTGTGTGGTAATGTCTTAATCAATTGTAAAGCTGGTCTTAGTGTATTACTAGAAGAATGACAGGCTCCACTCACAATTCCATCTGCTTGGTGATTTAGAACCAGCATACAAGAAAAATACATATAATCTTCTAATAGTAATCTCTTAGCTTCTTCTCTAGTCATTCCTTTTTCTTTTCGAAGTACATATAACTGATTGATATATTCTTCTGTAAAAGGACTCGTATTAGGATCCATAATCATAACAGAAGCAAGTTCTTCTCTCTGTTTCAAAGATTCTTTTCCAATTAAAATAACATCAGCGATCTGTTCTTGCTGAATAATAGAAACAGCCTCTAATACTCTTTCATCCATAGATTCAGGAAGAACAATTCTCATTTTCTGCTTTTTTGCTTGTTCTTTGATTTGCTCAATAAATTTCATCCTACCACCTTACTAAGTATTATATCATTCTCAAAAGAAAAAGAGAACTACTGTTCTACTTCCATATCATCTTCATCTAAAACTACTAAATCTTTTAAATCATCATCTCCATCATCAATGTCATCATCGCCTAAATCAGAATCAAAATCTTCTTCTGTTTCCTCTTCTTCTTCATCCTCAATTTCTTCTTCTTCCATTTCATCTTCTTCTACTTGAATCACTTTATCAGATGTATATCTACTCCTTAAATCCCAAGTTCCATCTTCTAATAAAATAAATCTCTTATCGGTAGTTAAAGAAGTATAAAAATCTCCAATTTTTTGATCAAAAGTACTCTTTGGCAAATCCAAAAGTTCAATAATCTTTTGGAATAATTCAGTAGTAGATTGTTTTCCTTTTTCTTCTAATAATAAATTCGTAATATCCTTATTGGATAATAGTTCTAAATCATCTTTGCTCATATCTTTTATACTCATAATTAAAATCTCTCTTTCTTTTTATCATTTAAACTTATATCATTATTCCATATAAAATGCAACATTTTTTACATTTTTTCTGGAACTTCTATTGCCAAGGTATCTAAAAGTAAAATATTGGTATCTCGAACTAATTTGGATAGAGCTAGCCAAGACTCTTTTAAATCCTGGTCTAAACAGGTTAAAATATGATTTTCAGCATAAAATTTATTATAGTTACTAGTTAGTCGATATAAGTAATCGGCAATGTCTGTCAAAGATTTACTTTCATAAGACTTTTTCAAAACAACAGGTAATTCTAAAAGAGTACGGATAACTTCTTTCATCGTTTCACTATCTATTTTTTTAATTCGGAAAGAAGAAAAATCAGTTCCTGATTTTTCTAATAAAGATTTGATTCTTACGGTAGAATAAAGTAAATAAGGTCCTGTCTTTCCCTCTAAATCGGCAAATTTACTGGTATCAAAAATAAAATCTTTACTACGATATGGTAAAAAGTCGGCATATTTTAAAGCAGCAATCGCAACTTTTTCACTAATATTATCTTTTTCCATTTCTTGGACAAAATCCATATTCATTTTACTAGCAGTAATTTCTTTGACCATTTGCATTAAATCAACAAGATTCATGACTCCGCCAGCTCTTGTTTTAAATGGTTTTCCATCACTACCATTCATGGTTCCAAATCCAAAAAACTCTAGTTTTGTAGAAGCAGGAACCAACCCAGCTTTTTTCGCAACACGAAAGACTTGTTTAAAATATAGTTCTTGTCTATTATCGGTAAAATACCAGATTTCATCTGGAGAAAATCGTTTTTGTCGCGATAAAATCGTAGCTAATTCTCTCGTTTGATATACGGTTCCACCATTTGTTTTTAATACCACAAGAGGTGGCATTGGTTCCGTATCGGTTTCTTCTACTACATCTACAACCCAAGCTCCTTCACTTTCACGAAGTAAATTTTTCTCTTTTAAAATTTGAATCATTTCTGGAATATAGGGATAACAGTCTGTCTCTCCTTCATATAAATCAAAAGTAGTATTTAATCTTTGGTAGATTCCTTTGATATCTTGAATCGATAATTTCTTAATTTGATTCCATAAAGCAGTATAACCACAATGACCATTTTCAATCGACATCGTAATTTCACGAACCTTTTCCATGACTTCTTCGCTGTTTTTCGCTTTTTCAGAAGCAGTAGGATAAATTTCTTGTAAATCTTCTACAGTAATTGGTAATGGTTCTTCTTCCCCTTGATAATCTTCTTGAAAATAAGAAAGATGAGGATATCTTTGCATAATTTCATAAATAACCATTCCCGATTGTCTACCGATATCTCCAAAATGTACATCACTAATCACATGATGTCCTAATAATTTGGTAAGTCTTTTGATAGCTTCCCCAATATCTGCACTTCTTAAATGTCCAACATGCAATGTTTTAGCAATATTGGCACCTCCATAATCCATAAAAATGGTTTTAGGCTCCGAAAATTGATCTATATTAACAGAAATATCATTCAAAATTTGATTCATACTTTCGACATAAAAAGAATCTGAAAAACTTAAATTAATAAATCCAGCTCCAGCAATATTAAGATTTGTAAAAATAGGATTTTTCTGTAATTCTAATACAATTTTTTCTGCAACTTCTCTTGGATTACAGTGATTTTCTTTGGCTAAAGTAAAAGTACTATTAATTTGATATTCTCCTAAATCTTTTCTACTAGTTGGTTCTAAAATAACAGTTTCTAATAAATAACCAGCATCTTGAATATGTTTTTTGATTTGTTCTTCTACGTTTTTGATAATACTCATATTTCCTCCTAAAACTCAATTTGATAAATTACTTTTTCTTCATTATCTAATAAAATATAAATGATTTCCAATTTATTTTGAGAAAAAGAAAATTTTTCTGTTTTTAGTTTTAAACAAAATTTTTGATTCATCTCTTTCAGCAAAATAGAATTATCGGTTATTTCATTTTCCAAAAAGTGATAAATGAGCTGATAATCTTTATTATCTCTCCTCAATTCTTGTTGATTCAAATCAATCGTTACTTTCGTTACCAAAGAAGAATTTTCCAAATAAGTCAAAATGTTATGCTCTTTATCATATTCTCCTAATAAATTATATTCTGTATCATAAGAATTGGTCCTGAAAGTAATATGTATTTTCCTTTTCCTCATTTTCTTCATCCCATTTAAATTTCTAAGACAGATTATAACATAAGATGATATAAATGCAAATCTATTTGAAACAGATATTTTCCACAAAAAACAATTTTTCAAAACGTTTTACATACTTTTCCTATTTTTTTTCATACTAAAATTAGAATAGGAAGAATCATATGAAAAAAAGAAAAACAAAGAAAACAAAAAAAAGATTCAAATTAATCTTCAAAATATTTTGTTTACTCATTGCTTTAGGAATTGCTTTATTTGCAAGTGCTATTTTATATATCAAAATGTCTCCTCGCTTAGAAATTAAATCAGCAAATGCTTTTCTAATGTACGATAAGGAGGAAGAACTATTCTTTCAAGGAAGTGGCTCTCAGGAATGGGTAAGTCTCGAAAACATTTCACAAAATGTGATTGATGCAACCATCAATACAGAAGATAAACATTTTTATGAACACTTTGGTTTTGATCCTTTAAGAATTCTAAAAGCATTATATATTAATATTATCTCTGGAAAAACCAAACAAGGTGCTTCCACCATTACACAACAATATGCAAAAAACCTTTTCTTAGATTTTGATAAAACTTGGGAAAGAAAATTAAATGAAATGTGGCTTACCCTAAAATTAGAAGTAGGTTACAGCAAAACAGAAATTTTAGAAGGTTATTTAAATACAATCAACTATGGACATGGAATGTATGGAATTCAAAATGCTAGTCATTTTTATTTTGATAAAGATGCCAAAGATTTAACGCTAGCAGAAGCAACAATGTTAGTGGGAATTCCAAAATCACCAGCCAATTATTCTCCCCTTGTCAATTATGACATAGCCAAAAAAAGACAAGTCAATATCCTATATGGATTATATAAAAATAAAAAAATTACCGAAGAAGAATACAACCAAGCAGTAGAAGAACCGCTAAATATTGTAGGAGAAAAAAATTATCAAGACCTATCCACTATCATGTACTATCAAGATGCCGTTATGAGAGAATTAAGAGAACTAAAAGAAATTCCAGATTCTTATTTAGAAACCGGTGGAATTAGAATTTATACAAATTTAGATCAAAATGCTCAAAAAATACTAGAAGACAGTGTAAAAAATAACCTAACAACAGAAAAAGACCTACAAGTAGCAAGTATTATGATGGATCCACAAACAGGAAAAATTATTGCTTTAATAGGAGGAAAAGATTATAGTACCAGTCAATACAATAGAGCCTACCAATCAAAAAGACAAGTAGGTTCTGCCATGAAACCACTACTATATTATGCTGCTTTAGAAAATGGATTTACTGCTAGTACTACCTTTACAAGTGAAGAAACAACTTTTACTTTTTCCAATAATAAAACCTACTCTCCCCAAAATTATGGAGGTCAATATGGAAACAAGCCAATTTCACTAGCTACTGCGATTTCTTATTCGGATAACATTTATGCTGTCAAAACTCATATGTTTTTAGGAGAAGATACATTAGTAGATATTTCCAGAAGACTAGGAATTACTGCGCAATTAGATGCAGTACCATCATTACCGTTAGGAACAGCAAGTATTAATATGATAGAAATGGCACAAGCCTATGCCGCCTTTGCCAACGGAGGAAATAAAGTAGAAGGACACTTCATTTCCAAAGTAGAAGACCTACGAGGCAATATTCTTTATGAAAAGAAAATCAATAATGATACCATTTTAAACAAGAGTTTAACCTTCATTTTAAGCGATTTACTAACAACCACTTATGATTCTGCCTTTATTGATTATAACTACCCAACCGCCATAGGAATTGCTCCTAAAATGAAGCATAAACTAGCTTTAAAAAGTGGAACAACCGACACCGATCACTGGTCTATTGGCTATAATCCGGAGATTGTAACAGCGGTCTGGATTGGTTATGATGATAATACCTTTTTAGGTGCGAATGATTATAAATATTCTAGAAATATCTGGGTAGAATCCATGGAAGGATACCTAGAAGGAAAAGAAAATACTTGGTATAAACAACCAAGTAATGTGGTAGGAGTATTAGTAAATCCGATTACCGGAAAACCAGCTACGGAAAATGATGAAAAAAAACGAATTATGTACTACGTAAGAGGAACCGAACCAACTGCTACAGATCCCGTATTTGATGAAATCTTAGAAAATACCAAAGTAGCTTCATAAATATCTATTTTCTAGCATAAAATTTCTTAGAAGAAAGGAGATATTATGAATCAAACTTATACGAGTACTGGAACAAGTAATCCTACTTATATTCCCAATCAAAGTACTTATCCACCATATATGAATATACCTGGTTATGTACCACCAACAACATCGACTCCTACTACTCCAAACCAGACAGATCCCCAATATGCAGAGAATCTCTTTACCATGAATCATGGAAAAAAAGTAACCGTATATTTTTCTTATCCAGATTCTCTGGAGTGGAGAGATAAAGCTTTTACAGGAATCATCATAGCAGGAGGTAGAGATTATTTACTATTAAAAAACGATCAAGGACAAACGATTCTACTATGGTTAATTTATATTAATTATGCTACTTTCGATGAAGAAATTTCTTACTAGAAGTTTCTTTTTTTGATAAATTTTGAAAAAAGTAGCCTCTACTTTTGACTACTCTACAATACTATTCATTATGATAAATACTTTTACTACTCCAACCATAGAAACTAGAATCTAATGATAATCGTTTTGCTCTATTGATCTTTCTTTCATTACTTACTTAAATATTTTGAATATGACCTAAAGCGATTTCAAAATATGAAATAAAAAACTACTCATCCGGTAGTCTTAAAATAATTTCTCCATCTTTGGAATACATATATTTTTCTCTAGCATAACGAGCTACATAATCAGGATCCTCTAACCTTTCTACATCCCCCTTTAAAACTTCTTCTTTTTCTTTCAAAGAAACAATCTCTTCTTCCATAGAAACTTTTTCCTGATATTTTTCAATAATCTTTACCCAATAACCAGCGAGATAGACAAAAATAGTTCCTAAAATACAAAGACAAACTGGTAAAAATACGATAAAACGACGTACTTCTAAAATCTTACTATTTCTTTTAGCCATTTTTACCATCTCCTATCTCTACCACCATTATAAAAAGAAGAAGCAAATTTTTCAAGAAAATAAAATGACATCTTTTGTTCTTTGACAAAAAAGATGTCAACTACTATTTCTTTTTCAATAAATAATTTCCAAACAAAAATCCAATAATCAATAAAAACAAAAAATAAATATGAAAAATACCATGATTAATTGTTCTCAAAATTAAAAAATATAAAAAACAATTATCAATTGTAAAAAAGAAAGTAATTAAAATTCGATAAAATCTCTTTCCCTCAAAAAAATATCGATACTGCATTTTTAATAAATAAGAAAACAAAATTCCATAAACAAAAGATACTGTTAAAACCTGTAATTGAACAGACAAATCCATTATTTAAATAACCTGCTAATGAAGCTATTTTCTTTCTCTTTCTTAGCAACTTCATCCACATAAGCAAAAGATTTTAACAGTCCTTTAATAGAAACATTTCCCTGCAATGTATCAAATTTTAATAATTCTAAATTCTCGCCTTTCAATACTAAAAATCCCATAACAGTTTCCATCAAAAATTCTTCATCATCAAAACTTTCTATTTTTTTAACACCTGTTACTAGAATATTTTTTCGTTCTAAAATATTAATGCTATGATTATAATTACTAATTGCTTGATCCTTGTCCATATTAGTTCCTCCTACTTCACTATATGAAAAAAAGAAAAAAATATGAAAAAAAGAACTACTTTAGTAGTTCTTGATAATCACTTATTCCTCTTCTGAACTAGGAACATCTTCAGCTTCATCATATGCTTTTAGAATAGCTTCTTCAAACATAGAACGAACTTCTGGATTAATAGGATGTGCAATATCTCTATAATCTCCAGTAGGTGTTTTCTTACTAGGCATAGCGATAAATAATCCCTTTTCTCCTTCAATGATCCTAATATCATGTACTGCAAAACTATCATCTAATAAAACAGATGCAATTCCTTTCATTCTAGAACCTTCTTTATTAATTTTGCGTACATTAACTGATGTAATCTTCATGTAAATCCTCCTCCTAAAGTAAATACTTTATGATTTAATCATATACTACTTTACTAAAAAAAGCAACATTTTTATGTAAAGTTTACGAAACATTCGTAAAAATTAACTTATGAATTAAAACATCACTATAACTAAATGACTTTACTTGCTCACTATCCTCTACACGAACAATAAAAATGGAAGGATAAATATCAATAATTGTTGCAGAAAATTCTTCTACCTGATTCCTACTTCCATTAAAACGAAACTGTAAGGTCTTTCCTTGATAAGATTTAATTTTCGCACGTACTTTTTCAATGTTCATCTTGGATACCCCACAAACATACAACCTTTTGTCATAACTCCACCAATACCATCTGCCCCAGATTTTGTTTTCGCAAGAACATCTAATAAATCAACCGTTTTATTGCGATCATATAAAGCTAAATATGAAGCAATGATAGCAGGATCTAGAGCATGAATATTAATCCGTTTGGGACTAGAAGCAAAAGTAGAACCTGCCTTAATTAATTCTTCATAATCACTTTGACAAGCACCAGCAATAATAATTAATTTATCCTGATTTTTTTCAAAATTACGAGCTACTTTTACTGCATCAATAAAATGATTTGTATTTTTATAATTTTGAATATTATCTTGACTACCCTTCCTACGATAATAAGCATCGTGACCAGTAATCACAACAATATCAGGATTTAATTTTTTTAAATATATTTCTATTTCTGATTTAATATCTTCTTCTTTTAAACACAAACCGTAAGCCATTAAATTTAATTTTTTATAAAAATTCATACATCTACTTAAATAATCATCATCACCATCTGCCGACTGTTTTTGTGTAACAAAAAAATTACCTAACATAGTCCTCCTCCTTTATTCTATATTTTTTTGATTGCTGTAATTTTTTGATAAAGTCCCTTTGAAAATTATTTCTATTACCGATTGGTCTTAGCTTTGATACAAAATATTTATCTGATTCAAAATTTGGTTTTTTCTTATTTATACTATTTTCTTCTGCTTTTGATAATCTTACATAAATAATTGCCCTATTCAAGCTATCTCCTCCATTCTTAATTTAAAATATTACTTTTTTCCTAATATAAGTGAATGATTTCAGAATCTAATTTTTGAATTTTAAAATTAATTTTTATAGTGTTATCCTTATATATAAATATTTTTTCTATTAAATCATGTACTGAATTTTCTAAGAATTCATCATTATCAATAAAGTCTCTATATTTTTCTAAAATAACATCTCTTTGAATTACATTCTTCTTTCCTAATTCTAAAGCTTTTAACTGTTCTGTCATCGAATTCTTTTTTTCTTCAATATCATTTTTGTTTTTTAAAAATTCTACTAAAGTAACTTGTCCATTTGTCTTCTTTAAATATAAATCACTAACTTGAGCATCCAAAACTTGAATATCTTTTTGTAGTTTGTCGATTTTTATTTCATAATCTTTTTGATTATGAATTTTTTTTACCGATTGTTCAATAATGTTTTCTTCTTGAATAAACTCAGTAATAATTTTTTTTAAAGTATAAGAAACAATTTCTTTTAACTTCGAATCAGCAATTGATCTATTGTCACAACTTTTCCTATTAATAGTCTTATTACAAATAAACCGATATTGAAATGCACCATTTTCTCTAACACGACCACTTATTTTCATTAAATTGCCACATTCTCCACAATAAATTAAATCTTCAAAAATACTATGATAGTTATACACTCTTCTCGAATTCATCGTTTTCAAAGTTTTATTTGCTTTTTCAAACAATTCCATATCAATAATTGCCGGATGTGTATCAAAAATAATTTGTCTATCTGATGTTCTAATAAGTTTCCTTTTCTTTTCTAAACAGTTTTCTTTAATAGATTTTCTATAGAAAAGATTTCCTGTATAAACAATGTCCCTAATAATTCTAAATATTCCCGATGGATACCAATCAAAATGATAATTTACCTTACTACTTTGAGTCATTTTCAAATGTAATATTGGAGGTTCAACATTTTCTTGATTTAATTCCTGTGCAACCTGTTTTCTAGACTTTCCATCTGCAATAGATTGAAAAATTCTCCGAACAATTTTTGCAGCTTCTTCGTCAATTTCTAAAGTTCTTACGCCATCTTTTTTAATAATCTTATAGCCATATGGAGCTGTAAAACTTAAAAAATTTTTCTGCTTAGATTTTAACTCTTTTACACTTTTAACCTTTCTAGAAATATCTTGAATATATTTTTGATTTCTAATTGCATTAATACCAATATAAAAATCATCTAAGGCAGAATTATCACTTGCACTATCATAATTATCATTAATAGCGATATAGCGAATATCATGATCTGGAAAAAACTCTAATATATAATGAGATAATTCTAAAAAATTTCGCCCTAATCTAGAAAAATCTTTTGTTATTACAGTATCAATTAATCCATCCTCAATATCTTGTTTTAATCTTAAAAAACCAGGTCTATCAAAATTACCACCAGAATAACCATCATCTATATAGGTATCAGATAAAATAATGTTTTCCTTTTGACAATATGCTTTTATTAAGTCTATTTGATTTTCAATACTTTCAGAGTATTCATTCTGTTTTTCCCAATCTTCCAACGATAATCTAGCATACAATACTTTTTTCTTTTTCATAAGCCACTCCATTAATATTAAAGTTAAAGTAAATTTTTACATTTTTTTGCTCATCAATTTCTATTCTCTTGATTAACTGATTTAATACAAATTTATCTGGATTTTTCATCTTTAAAAAATCTGAAATAACTTTTTCCTTTTCATTACCAGAACCTAATTTTATTTTTCCCTTTCCAATCATTAATTCTAAATCTGAAATTCTCAGAATTAATTTCTCCTTTTCTTTTGTCAAATCATTTTTTAACTTTTGAAATTCATCTATTGTAATAATTTCAGAAGTTCTATCAATATATAAATCGCTGAGAGCTTTTTCTATTAATTTTAGCCTACTTTTATTTTGCTTTAAATCAAGTTCATAATTAGGAATAAGAGTTTGCTTTTTTTTCTGATTATCATATTTTTCACTCAATGATTTTTCTTGATGAAATGACTTAAGAACATTTCTTACTTCCTTTAAAACAATCTTATTTAATTTATCTTCCCTAAAGTAATGCATGCTACATACATTATTTCTATATCTAGCATAAGTCTTACAACAATATATAGGCTTTCCTTTACATGGTCGAACTAACATCGTTTTTCCACAATCAGCACAAACTACTAACCCTTTTAGTAAATAATCATATTTTACCATTCGAATTTGTTCATTATGAGTTTTTTGAGAATTAATATGATGAAATAATTCTTCATCAATAATAGGTTCATGATTGTTTTTTACAATAATCCATTGATCTTTTGGCAATAAAAAACATCTTTTAGAACGTGTATTAATTCTTTGATACTTGCCTTGAGTTAATGTACCTATATAAACTTCATTTCCTAGAATATTTGCGATAGTAGAAGGTTTCCAAAGATTAGTAGTATATGTAACTTCTATATTTTTATTAGAATATACACTAGGTGGTAAAACTCCTTCATTAGTCAAAGTACGAGCAATCATAACATTAGTTATTCCTTCATACTTCATTTTAAAAATTCTCTTAACAATATTAGCAGCATACTCATCTATTACAAATTTGCGATTATCTTCTTCTGATCTTTTATAGCCATATGGAACACTACTACCAACATAAAGACCTCTTGCCATTTTTTCATGCCTAACACTCTTAATTTTTTTAGATGTATCTTTTAAATAAGAATGATTTAATAAAGTATGATATGGAAGTATATCTTCCACACCATTTGGCTTTAAAGAATCGTAATTTTCTAAGATTGAGATATACCTAACTTTATGCTCTGGAAAGTAATTATAAATATAATCAGAAGTTCCAATAAAATCTCTCCCTAATCTAGATATATCCTTTGTAATAACAATATCAATTACACCATTCTCAATATCCCTTAACATTCTCTTAAATTCTGGTCTATCAAAATTACTTCCAGTAAAACCATCATCCATATAGTAATCATATATTTCTATACCATTTTTATTAGCATATTCTTGTATCAAGGCTTTTTGATTTAAAATACTTTCGCTAGCATTTCCTTTTAATAAATTTTCCTTCGATAATCTGCCATAAGCAGCAGCATGATGTTTTTTATCATTTAAACAATCTATCATAAAAAATCCTCCTTACAAGGCAAATGATATATTATTTTTTTAATAAAAACGAATCTGCAAAATCACATATCTTTTGAATTTTGCAGATTTGCATTTAAATAGTAATCAAATGCTTCTAATATTTTTTGTTCCAAAGTAATTCCTTCTTCATCAAAAACACATATTACATGTTCTTCTTTTTTATTAATTACCATATTTCCTCCCACTTTACCCTATGAACGCTACTATTTTTTTATTCCCGACAAAAAAACTGAATTATTTTTTTTCTTAAGTCTTCTTGTAACTAAATTCACTTTATACGGATTAGAAGATATAATATTATTTTCTAAAAAATTACTATTTTGAATAATATCCATAACTTTTTCTTTTGCTTCCCTTTCGCTTTTTGCATTTACGATTATTTGATTACTATTAATTAATTCAATATCTACAGTAAAAAGTTTATTTCTCATAAACACTCCTCCTCAATCCAAATGCTACTTCAATTGCAGCATCTACTTTTTTCATTTCTATTTCATTTAGTTTTCCTAAATAAATTTCTAACCTTTGTTTATCGATAGAACGAATATGCTCTGTTAAGATAATAGAATCTTTTTGTAATTTATCAAAGGCATGAATTTTAACATGTGTTGGCAATTTATTTTTAGTAGCTACCCTACTAGTAATAGGTGCCACTAAAATCGTCTCACTATATAGATTTCCTATGTCATTTTGTAGAATTAAAACAGGACGAAATCCACTTTGTTCACTTCCTATGATAGGATCAAGATTTGCATAGTAAATTTGCCCACGATATATTTCACAAAACATTTATTTTATTCCTTTCTTAAGTAAGCTATAGTTTCTCAACTATAGCTAAATTTTAGTTCATTACTGATATTTTTCTTAATACCTTCAGCTTAGGATTTCATCAAACGATTGAGTACGATTCAATCTCACAGGAATTCCACCTCCCCGAGGATCTCTCCGGGCTGTCCCCATTGCTTGAGTCTGTGGCTAGACAGGAGTATCTTTAATTCTATTAAGAGTAATCGCAGATTAGGTGTTACCTAATTTTATAACCAAGTATTTATCGACAAGCGTACTTGTTAATGTGCTATTCTTAATAGGAATGTATTTGATGAATGATATATACAATTTCAAAGAACTTACTTATTTCAAATTGAAACAAGTGAAAGGTTTATCCCCTTTCACTTGTTTCCTCACTAAAAGTCAAAATGTGTAGTCTATTTTTGAAATTTTTTTGAAATTTTTTCTAAAGCAAGATCAACACTAAATTTTACTGCTCTTTTGGTACAATGTTCTTCTTTAGCAATTTCCTCAAAACTCATATTATCAAAATAATATTTTTTTAATCTATTTTTTTGGATTTCAGGTAGTTCTTGTATTGCTTCTCTTAATTTTTCGTTATTAATTTTACTTTCTACTATTTCCTCTACTGATAATGGCTTGTCCACAGCTCTTTTATGCAGAGATTCTTCAAACAACTCAGAATGCTCAATATGTCTATCAAATTTATTCATTTGAGAAATATCTTCTAATTCAAATTTATTAAATGCTTGATAAATTTGTTTATTAACTTCTATGACTTGTTGAATTCCTCTACTATCTTTAAACGAAATAATATAAGTATTACTCTTTTCACAATAACTTAAGGTATAAGGATTATTAAAATCTTTTCTTCTTTTTGGATAATATTCCATTTTTCTTTCCTCCAATCAATCTAAATTTTTTTAAATTGATTGGAGGTGGACCTCTAATTAAAGCAAACAAAAAAAGACTATACCTTATAGACTTTTTGGGCGTATAAGATATAGTCTTTGTTAATAAAATATTTAATTCTGCTTTCGACCAGCAGTTTTTGATATTCATAAGCCATCATCTCCAAGAATGAAATGCCTATTAAAAATCGAAAATGCCGTTCAAAAACTTCCTTAATGTTAACTATAGTCTGAATGATATATTATAATTTTGACATTCCATTTTCTGCATTATAAGACAACAAAAAACCTATTTTGCAAGTAATATACGAAATGTCAAAAATAATTGAATTTTCGTTATTATTATCATAAATTAATACTAATATTTAATTTTTATCCTTTATATTTATGTTTTTAATAGAATCTATATTATCTAAAATTCGTTTTTCTAAACTCTTTGAAACATTAATATTTTTAAAAGCTTCTCTTAAATTAGTTTTATTAATTTTTCTTTTCATTTCAACATATCCTTTCCTAATGATGGATTAAATCTAAAATATCCTTTTTTAAATATTTGGAAATTGGTAATTTTACTAAAAAATAAAAGTAAAGAAATAAAATACCAATTATGATTACCCAAACAGTAAGTGGTAAAAAGAAACTAAGGTGCCATTTCATATATAAAATAAAAAGTAGTATTAAATTTATCTAATACTGCTTGATCATTTTTCAAAAACTCATATCTTATATTATAATAGTATAATATTCAGATTCCAGTTATTTTATCTTTAAGATTTTTTAAAATCATTAGGTTAATAAAAAAGATAAAAGAATTAAATATATTACAATCGAAAGCTTATTTTTCATTATTAACTTCTTGAATTGTATCCCATGATTCTTTTCTTTCACATCCTTTGCATCTTATAAACAAAAACAAAAATGCTACTACTATTACTACTATGAATAATAATAGAGATAATAATCGGCTAAAAAACATTCAACTTAATTTTTTTCATATAACCTTCTCCCACACCTCACAAGATAATAATAAATCTATTATAAATATACATCATCAGCATTAAAGTCAATACAATAAAAGATTACATATTTCATTTTACATTATTATAATACTTGATATTTGCAATGCAAGAACATTTCGGTTATTTTGGTTCTTTTTGGTTTTATATCAACTACTTATCTATTCTATAAAAGTGATTACTCATTCCTCTCAAGTAAACTACAACTATTTTCTGTTATTTCAAAATCTAAATCCAAAATATAAACATCGCCACTAAAACTCCAACGGCTAGAACAACTTAATATTTGATAATATTTTCCAGAACTAATACTATATTCTTGATTTGGATTTATATATTTTAATTCTGCTAAAGAGAGAACAGAACCAATATTAAGTTCATCTTGATTAATCATTTCTTTTAAATTATAAACTTGACCATCTTTTTCAATATAAATTTTTTGATATCCATACAAATAATAATTTTTATCAAGTTCACTGTCATAATATAAAAGAGTTTTATTAGAATTTTTTTTCTCTAAAAATACATTGGTTACAATTTCTTCTTTTTCTAATTGTAGTTGATTTATATAATCTTCTAAATACCTAGAATGAATAAAATCTTCCATTTTATACTTTTGATTGCCTACAGTAATATAAGTAGTTCCATAATCACACTTACTATAATAATGATAATTCCCAACATCACCTAAATAAGTCTTTTCTTCAGTTTGACACTTCAAATCAGATAAATCTATTTCGTTTGCATAATAATCATTTACTAAAAAAACAATTCTTCTAATACAAACAAGAATAAATATAATTAACAATATACTATAAAGAATAACACATATAGTATTAGAAAATTTCTTTTTCAAAAAAAACTGTTCTAAAAAACTAAAAATGATTGATAATTTTATAAAAATATATATTAACATAGCTCCACTTATATTTAAAATAAAATCATCAATATCAAAACTTCCTAATCCTGTAATATATTGTACACTTTCTATAAAAAAACATAAACTAATGATACTAAGAAAAAATACTTTTGTTTTTTTAAATTTTTGATTAATCATTGGAAGTAAAATTGAAAGAGGTGTCAACATAAAAAAATTCCCAATAATATTATAAAAAGCAAACCTAAATCCTAATGGAGATTTTAGTAATTCGATTATGGAATGAAATGGAATTAAATTATATTCTCGTGGCATAATTCCTTGAAAGATTAATTCACTATAGCGATTATTAGAAAATACAAATCCAAGCATAACTATAAAATAACTAACTAAGTAAAAATTTAAACATCTTCTTCTATCTCTTTCCTCATTTAAAGTAAATGATAGAATAAAAATGAGAAAACAAGGCATAGCTAGTAAAATGATATTTTCTAATTCTTTATGACCAGTTCCCAACTCTAAAGGAACAAAAAAAGTCAAAATTAAGTAAAGAATAATCCCAAGACTTCCAATTAATATATTTACAATAAAAATTTTTTTCATTATTTTACCTCGTTTATTTTAATAAATGTAAAAAGTAGGGGATACCAATAAGAATCCCCTGACTTTAACAGTTTATTATATTTCAAAAATTGCTAAATTAATTATTTGATTCAATCCAACCTGTAAAATATGCTGGAGCAATAAATTTAATATAATAATTAGCCTTAGAGTCTAATCCAAACAATGTAGTTTCAGTAGAATATCCTACTTCCACAGTATTAAAAGTAGCTACTTTAACATCTGATTGGAATAATCCAGTTTTTCTTTGCCATAATTCAGCATTTAAAGGTTTATATTTAGTAGCATGTAATTTAACCCTAACTTCAGTTACACCAGTAAATAAATATTGTGTATATAAATTATTGTTATTTGCAAAACCCTCAAAATCATATCTTCTCCTATGCATTCCAAACTTTTCAATAATTGATAACTATTCTTGATTTTGTGTTAATGTCAAAATTTCAATATATCTTTTTTTTGAATTTTTAATAATAAATAAAATAATAAATATATCGATTGGAGAAAATAAAAAATTAAAATTTGAATAACAATATTTAAACTTATTGAAACTTTTAGTATAATCATATCTAATAAAAACCAATAACTAAATCAAGTTGTTACTAATTTTTTTTCTCTTTATTTTGATATACTGTATTAATAAGATCAATATATAATTTTTCAGATATCTCAAGTTGTGATAATACCTGACTATTAAATTTTGCACTAGCTAAAATACAATCATCTTCTTCCAAACTATCACAATCAAAATCAATTTGATAAATTGTATTTTTATTATCAATGCTTTTTACTTTAAGATTGATATCTCTTTTTTCGTATCCATAAAGATTTGTATAATACTCTGAAATATATTCACGTATTTCTTTTGAAGCATATACTTCCATTATTTTATCAGAATAATCTTCTTGTATTTTTATTTCGGATTCATTAATTCCATTATTCTCAGGAGAATATATCGAAAATGTAGAAATAGATTGATATTCTTTCTTACTTGAACTACAACCAGAAATTAGAAGAATAAATATTAAAATGAATATACTTATACTAAAATTTATTTTCATATTAACCACTCATTCCTTTCACTTTGTTCAAGTCACACATAGTGATGAAAATATTTATTTTCAGACTACATCTCCTTTTAATCAATTATATCTAAGAACTAACAATAAATCTACTAAAATGGTAATTATTATATATAATATAAAACTAAATGATTACATTCTGTAATCATTTAATAATCTCAACAATATTTACCAATCAGGATTTAATAATTGTGCATGAGTTCCTTCCATCCCATCAAAATATGTAGCAACAGTTGGAGTTACATTTATTGAACCTCCTAAAATTCCATTAATACCAACTGAAAATTGCGTTGATACATCAAAACTAATTTTCTTGACTGAATGTTGATATGAGCCATAGGCACTTAATGGATTCGTAGCCCCTATTTTTACAACATCATAAAACATATATGAAGATAAATCAATAACATCAATGTTAGCCGAAACTCTGCCAGTAGAAGGAGGTGCAAACCCACCCATATCTTTACCACATGGGTAACTTGTTCCCAAAAGTTCATTCCAAGTATATGTTTTTGTTGTATTTACTGGAAGATTCATTGACACACCATAACCAGTTGTACTACGTTTCCAACTATTCATGTCAACAAATGATACTTCATATGCAGTTGTTTCCAATGTACAACTATCCTTAGTTTTATAATCTAATCGTGCATATTGACTTCCACTAACAGGTTCTGCAATAGCATTATTCAATGCAATAGCAGATAAATCATAACTTCTATTAGATGGCATTTTTTTCCAAGTCAAATCATTTCTAAATCTATATCGACCGTTCGAAAGCTTAATGATCTGTGTTGTTAGCTTTTTATACTCAGTTGATATTATGCTTGGATTAACATCATTAGTAGTTATAGTAGTTTGTGTATTATCATCAATCATGTTATACTCATCTTCAGTTATTGATTCGGTATTAACACTGATTAACTGTAAATTACTATCATCAGATAAATTATTGACATTTGAAATATAATAATCAAATGTTCTAAAATTCAATAATGAAGTATTTTTTGTTTTATATACATAAGTTGTTTTTACATATTTTGTTTCTGTACTAACAATCTCCCCACTAATATTATCATTTAGATCAAATTCGTCTTGCTTCATAGTAGAGATTTGCTCATTTGAATATCCTAAACTCTTCAAGTTTAAAAATTGTGTCTCACTCATAATAATTCCATTAGAATTAATATAATAGTCATTACCTTCTAAAGCATTAACACTAACATTTGGAAACAAAAATGCTAATGCTAGAAAAAGGCTAATACATTTTGTTATTTTCATTTTTCCCTCCTAAAATTATATTTATAACAACCCTACTTTCTTACAACTCGTACGCATTTTGTAATAAAATAAGCTGTTACCTAAATTTAATTACAATAGTTATTACTTTACTTCAATAACTACTTCTCTATTTGCAAATCTATAAGCTAATATCAACACCATTCATCTGGTCGAAAACATTCAATGCTGAACCATAAAAACTAAATACTCCACCATATCCACCGTTAGTTATCGTATATAACTTACTAGTTGCCAAAGTAATTTCTTTTTGAGCATGTTGATAGCTAGCATATATTGTTCCACCTTTAGTAACTGTATATTTTTGCTCAATAGAAATACTAGAACCTGAAGATGGTAATTTTACTGATGTTCCAAAACCTTTCGTCAATCTTACTAAATCAGAAGGATATTCAGTACCATCAGTTGAAGAAATTCTGGTAGTGATCATATCACTAGCTAAGCTTGTATTAACAAGTCTTGCGCCTATAACATCATAACTTCTAACGCTTGGAATGGAATTCCATTGGCATTTTACTATAATAATACAAGTATTACTACAGCTTTTTACTATTTGAAGAGTTTTTCCACTTTGAGTAACAGAAGTTCCAAATGGTACAATATTAGTATTTGAAGAACTCTTGATTTCAATTTCATTCTGATCAATTTTCAAATCTTGAATCCATTTATAATCTTCCATTGTCATCCTTTCAAAATAGTTACTTCCATAAAATTGATTTACAAATTGATATTCCTTTTCAGATAATACCACTCCATCTGAATTTTTATAATATCTATCATTTAATTTATCCATGGCCATACTATTATCCATCGTAATAACCGTTACGAATAATACCATTATTATTCCTATAACTATTTTTTTCATATCATCCTAATTCTCCTTTCCTTTACAATTCGATTATAGTATCAAAGAAAGTAAAAAATAAAGAGATTAATAATCACATCTCGTTTTTTTCAATATGTGATTATTAATCTCATTTTAATTAACATTCAATTTATTTAAATACTGGCTTTTAAAATATTCTATAATATCATTATTACAATTACCCATGATACATTCTTTATTTGTAATGCTATAAGTAAATTCATCTATAACTTCTTGTTCACTATTACTTTTTGAATAAGAAAAATCATCAGGATACAAATAAGAATAACTTTCAGAATACTTATCGAAAATTTCTTCAACTATAAATACATTTACATCATAAAAGTATGTATATTTAATTTTCTTATTATCTTTACTCTCCTCTAAATAATAACTATGTTGCTCTTCATCTAATTTAAAATTTTCTTTTATATAAGTAGGAATATTGTTATCAAGATTATTAATATCATCTTGTTCTAAATTGGAATTAGTTTTTGTATAAAGTTTATTGTTAGAATATGATTTAACTAAATTTAACTTAATATTTGATACTTCATTATTAGATAACTTTACTTCTAAAAAAAGATTAGGAACAAGATATTTTAAATCACCGTATTGTAATTCTGAATTTTGATATGTAGAACTATAAAAACAAAAAGAATCAGTTGTCTCAATTAAATTAATTTTTAAATCATTTTTTTTATAATATAATTTAATCGATTCAATATCGAAATTATCTATACTTTTAATACTACCTAATTGTATATAAGTCTTATCTTTTGATACAATCATTAATCCATTTTGTATAGAAAAATTATTATCTTCACCATTAATTTCATATACCACCAAAGAATTATACGTAGTTATAAAATAATATGAAAGAAACACTATTAGCAGAATTAAGATAAAACTACAGCTATAAATTAAATATCTTCTGAATTTTTTATTCTTCTTTATTATATTAACTGTAACAGTATTAATTTTATCAACATTTTCTTCACTCTGTTTTTCACCAATCATCATTTCACTAAGCGTAATACCGAATATATTAGCAATTTTTGTTAAATCATCGACACTAACACTATTATTACCAACTTCCCATTTTGATACTGTTGTCCTATCAACAAATAATAAATCAGCTAATTCCTGTTGTGTCATTTTCTTTTCTTTTCTTAATTGAGCAATAAATTTTCCTACTTTTTCTTGATTCATATTTACTTCCTCACTTCTATAAAAAAACAGTACAAGTAATCAAAATTTAATTATCTAGTACTGCTCACTAATTTAAATATATTATATATAAATTGAAATAAAAAGACAAGAACTTAATCCTAAATTGCATTAAACTCTATAATTATCAAATAATTAAATTCTTATATCTTTTCTTCAATATGATAACTATAACAGAAGTGATATGAGTAATAATCAATATTATTAAAATATTTTGATAAGGATAATAAGTTAAATTTTTAAATAGTAATGATATTATAAATATAACCATTGGATGTATGAAATAATAATATTTTGATAAACTCCTAAATTCAAAATGAAACTTTATTTTATTCGTTAAATATAAAGTTGATATAAATAAATAATAAGTTAAAGGAATACAAGATAATAAAATATTACTATTTAGTCTTTTAGTATCATGTAAAAAAATCGCTTCAAATATTAAGAAAAAAATACAGATAACCATTTTTTCAAAACAATATTTTGAATAAACTTCTTTTTTTGTTCCCATAAAATAACCTAACACAACATAAAAAAGACCAAAGAACAGAAAGTTTCTAGTAGTAAAAAATATTTGATAATAGTAGGATACTAGTTTTTTTAAATTAAGTGGTAATATTCCATAATACGTTTCAGTAGCACCAAATAACAATAAAATAAACGATATTATAATTAAATGCTTTATTTTAAATTTTTCTTTCCATTTTGACAATACTAATAAAGAAAATATTAATGCGGGGAAATACCATAAATGATAATAAACACCAGTATATAAGAGAGCTATCACTAATACAATAGGAATGATGAATATAGTAATTGGTATTAAAAATATAATTGGTATAGAAATATCAGATATATAATTATTAAGAATGGAAAAATTTAATAATCCATACCCAATAATTACAGGAATATAAATAGCACTCCATACAAGATATAAAGGAATAGTTCTTTTGACATAATCTTTTATATAATTAGGATTGTCTTTCTCTTTTTTAGCTACAAAATAGCCAGTTATTAGAAAAAACATTGGAACACATATTCTAGTTATGATATTGTTAAAGGCTAAATCTAATTGATCTGAAAAAGATTGAAATGGTCTTAAATGTAATATAATGATTAAAATAGCACAGATGTATTTTAAAATATCTATATTTTCATAGTTAACAACGTGATTATTATGGTTTTTATCTATATCATTTTGAAGAAATATAGAAATACAACTACAAATTGTTATCAGTAAAAACATTGGCAAAGGTTTTCCTAGATTATTCTGTATTTGTAATATATTCATCCATCTTAAAAACAGCACCAATAACATAATAATAAATACAATAACTTTTTCTTTTTTATATTTCAATTAAATCACTTCAATCTTTCAAATATATCTTATTTATTATAAATCATTATATCATGATTCTTATAAAGTAGGTAAAAATAGTCCTTTTTAGTATGTAGGTATTCCATATCCAAAAATAACAGAATCAGCAATATTATAATTTTTCTGTCTAACTCCATCATCAGTAGAATTTCCTTCTATTGTATAAACTTTATTATTTTCGACTTTTTCAACTATTCCTACATGATTTACTACTCCATCCATTTCCCAATCAAAAAAAATAATATCCCCTGAGTTAGGAATATAATCTTTATCTTTCCATTCTCCTCTAACTTTAAACCAACTAACTCCATCCTTACAAAAAGAAAACTTAGGGATAATATTAGATTCTATATACCCTAATTGATTAGCTACCCATGAAACAAAAACAGCACACCATTCCATTCTAGAATTAAATCCATACCATCTCCAATAAGGTTCTCCTCCAACGTTTCCTACCTGTGATAAAGCTACTTCAACAATATTAGAGCCGCCTAATTCTGTACCATAAATTACCGAAGTCCATAAACTATCATATTGCATACTTAATAATTCTTCTAATTGCTGGAGTTGTATCGGATTCAAATGATAAAATAATTTCATCTCATCTATAGATTTACTAGAGATTGTAATATAAAGAATTCTTTTTATTTCTCTTTTAGGATTTTCAAATTTGTCTGTCATATCTTCATCAGCCACTTCTTCTTTTACCTCATAAGAAATAGTATGAAAATCCCAAAAAACCCTTTTTAAAATATTAACCTTTTTAGAATCCAGAGTTATAACATCATTTTGATTGATTCCTCCAGAGACATATACAGAATATATTGCCAGGATATCTTTCCATTCAGCACGATGTACCTCAACAACATAATCATCATATATATTTTCATTTTTTATTTTCTGAATTTGATCTGACATTTCATTATTTAACTGTTTCACAACAGTATTCATAGAAATTTGATTACCACTTCCTTTATCACTAGAAAAGAAAATTCCAAAAACAGAGCCACATAATAAGCCAATAAAACTAAAAATTAAAATAATCATAATTACAATAAATCCACCGGCTACTAAAAAATGGAATAGAGCTTTTGTGGTAGTAACAAGTAATTTAATACCAGTAATCGTATTTTTAGTAGTTTTTTTAATAACTGAAAAAATATTTTTGGCTTTTAATTTTAATTTGTTTATTTTACCATTTACTTTAGGAATAGCTTTTACAGTAGATTCAGAAGAATATATGATAGATGGTTTTGTTTTAATGTTAAGTTTTTCAGTTTTAATAATTTGTCCTCTCTCTTTATTTCTTTTTCTTTTAATTTGAAATTCCTTCAACTTAACCTTAGCATTTTTTAAATTTTGTTTTGAAATTGATAATGATTTTCTTCCTTGATGATATGCAGATTCACTTGTCCTAATTATAGTCTTAGAAGTTATATAATTTATTTGCCTATTTTCAAATTTTTCTGCATCATCACTTTGATAAATATTTTCTAATGTTTCTTTTGTATGAATAAATGTATTACTTATTCTTCCAGATTTTATAGTAATCTTAGGAAGCACTTTAATAGACTTTTTTCCTTTTTCCTTAATATCCATTTTGCTTTCCTATTCACCTGGTTTAGTTGTCATTAATCTATATAATTTAGTATCTTTTGGAAAATCATTGATAAATGGTACAAGAGAAGAACCATAACGAATCAAACCACATCCTGCATCAGAATTAGTAATATAAGATAATTGCTCCTCAGATATATTGAGTAATTTTGCTAATTCATTTCGATCACTTGCTGCTTGATTTAACATAACAATAAATTCACTATTTGATAACATAGTACTTGCTTCTACAGAAGATAATAGATATTCTACATTTTGGGTAATTGCGGTTGGAAAAGCATTCCTTTTTCTAAATTGTCTCCAAGCAGAATTAAAGAAACTAGCTGAATATTCATTTGCAAACAATATGTGAATTTCATCAATAAAAATATGTGTTCTTTTCCCCTTTTTATAATTTTCAGTAACACGATTTATCATGGCATCGGTAATGACTAACAATCCCATTGTTTTTAATTGTTTTTTCAATTGATAAATATTATAAGAAATCATACGATTATTTGTATCAACATTAGTTGGATGAGCAAAAACATTAAGAGATCCATTTGTAAATAATTCAAGAGATAAAGCAAGCTCATGAGCTTCTTTTTCAGGTTGTTCTAATAATTTTTCACGAAGTAATATTAAAGTAGGGATATTTCCAGTTGAATTACATTCTTCATACACTAATGAAGTACATCTATCTATAATAGATTTTTCCTTTGGACCCAATCCTTTTTTATCTAGCTGTTCAAACAAAGAAAGAATAAATTCAGATTTTTCTACAATAGGATTATTACTATCTCCATACCCCTCTATCATATCCATCGCATTGATATAATCTTTACTACTTGCAGAAATATTAATAACTTCTCCACCTAAAGAATCAATCAAAGCAGAATATTCCCCTTCTGGATCACAAACAATAATATCATCTTCTGTAGATAAAGCTAAAAAGGTAATTAATTCCTTAGCATTAAATGATTTACCGGAACCAGGAATTCCAAGAATAAAGGAAGATTGATTTAAAAGGTTAGATTTATTAATCATAATTAAATTATGACTAATAGCATTCTCTCCATAAAAAATACCGCCCTTATCCATAATTTCCTGTACTCGAAAAGGATTCAAGACAGACAAACTTTCAGTTGTAAGTGTTCTTAAGGCTTTGATTTTTCTAACACCAATTGGTAAAACTGTATTTAATCCATCCATCTGTTGATATTTCAAAATAGCAATCTGACATAAATGTTTTCTACCAATAGATAAAACTGACTCCGTATTGACATCTAATTTTTCTTTACTATCAGCAGTTATAACAAGAGTTAAATTTGCAAACATCATTCGTTGATCTCTTGTTGTTAAATCATCTAAAAACTCTTTACTTTCTTTTCTTTGTTGTTCTAAATCATATGGAATAGTAGCACTAAAATTATTGTTAGCATTTTGTTTCCTTTGCCAATTCGTTATGTTCGTTTCAACACCCAATAATTTCTTTTCAACTTCTCTAACTGCTTCATCAGTTGGTACTGGTATGACATCAATACTCATCATCATATTTTGAGTCATGTCTGTTAATTCTGATATCATAGAATCTTTAATATAACTTGCATATTCTTTTAAAAACATTACTCTACCAAACTTCTGTCCCATTTCAAAATAATCACTTTTAAAAGAAAAACCATCGGGGCATATATAATCTTTAAAATTATGCCCTTTTTGGACTATCTTTTTAAAATCGAACTGATAATTTACTTCTTCACCAATTCGATAAAAATCATGGAGAATTCTTAATTTTTCAACAGCATTTAAGGAATTACATTTAGAACCTAATTTTGAAAAATGAGAAATAATATCTACAGAAATTCTCCTAAAATAATTTCTTGCTTCTTCATAATCTTTTTTAAAAATAGTAATGGTTAAATAAGTTTCTCTTATCATACCATTACTATTTATTGCCTTATCAAGTAGCATTTGATTATATTCTTGTCTATAAATATCAAGTCCATCATTTTTAAAAGGAAGTAAAATTTCTTTTTCAAAATTTTTCCTATTAATTCTTCGTAAAGCTACCGTAATTTTTGTAGTTGCTCCACTATCTAGTGAATTCAATAATTCACTATAGTCTAAAAACATAGATTCTTTATCATCTTTTGAAGCAATTGCATAATTAATGTCAGTAAATTTAAAAGTTAGAGAATATTTATTCTTTCCAACTAAGAAAATTCCATCTTCCCATATCTTTTGAATCGGTATAACATTTTGTACAGTTTTAGGGATATAAAAAGATTCTTTTTCTTTTTGATTTAAAAATTTAAGTGTCTTCATATTAGCGTTCCCTTTCCCTATCATTAATTCTTATTATATCGTCAGAATGAATTGCATAAGTTTTACCATCATCATCTTTACAAAAGTATTCTACTTCTCCATATAAAAGTGCTTTCCAATCATTTTTTTTTACTTGTTTCCCATCTAATCGATTCATCAGTTCCAATACTTTATCATCTACTGTATCTAACATTTTTTCTTTTTTTAATCGTTCTATCATTAAATCTTTTTTAAAAACTAACATATTTTTCTCCTTTTTAATTTTTAATACAATGTTGCAAAATATCAAAATAAATATTATTGGCAACAAAATATAGTTCTTTTGGTACTAATACTTCTGATTTAAACCATGCTATTACTAATTCTTCCATCGTCATACCATTATATTTTATAAAACCTAACCCTATAAAGGGAGCAGCAGCTATGATACAAAGCCAAGATGTTGTTTCTAAACCAAGTACATTCTTAAAAGAAAAATAAATAACAATAGCAGTAATACCAGAAAGAACAGTACAAATGAATTGTCGTAATGACAAACCAAAAAAAATACTTTCTGAATAATTCATAACTTCTCTATTGATTTTAACTTCCATACTAACTATCTTACCTCCTTAATAATTGTTCTTAATTACTTGTCAATTTTCTTTTGAGAATTACCTTTCACATTCTTGAAATTTACTTTTTGAATTTTGCATGATAATAGATGTAATTTTATTTTCAGTTCTAGCAATACTTTCTTTTCCAAATAAAATTTTATAATCTAGTATTTGTTCATCTGTTAAAGATTTAAAATCAGCATTTTCATAATCATCACCAACAATTAAAAATGGTCCAGCAATAATATCAAATCCTATATCTCGATTCCATTTCATTCCATTGATTTTTCCTTCATCGTTACAAATCAAAACAACATCATTTTTATTTTGAAGATATACACATTCAATATTACCATCAACCAATTGTTGAAATGTCTCTAACTTATTTTCTATTTCTAACTCCTTAGGTAATTTATTAGGTTCCACATATAAACATTTAATTTTTTCTTTCATATCATCATTCCCTTCTAAATTTTATAATCCCATCATCTCTCTAACTACACGATCAGAAATCTTAATTGTTCCCACTAAAACTAACATATTAAAAATTAATTCTCCTATATATTTCCATACTTGAGTTACAGCGGATGCCGTGGTATCTACCACAGGTGGTGTTGATGCAAATAAAGAGAAAATAATACAAGAAAGTACAATAATAGCTCCCTCTAAACAAACACCACAATAAGATTTGATAAAACTTTTTCCTACACTATCTGTTGTATCTCCTGCAAAAGTTGATAAAGGAATTGGAGAAATAGCAGTATATAAATACAATTTAAAGAATCTTCCGTAAACCGTCAAAATCATTAAAAAAGATAAAACAGTAATAAATAATCCACCAATCAAAGTAACAGCCCATAATGGAATAGATTCAAAAAATCCACAATCATTAATTGTATTAATCATAGATTGAGGAAGTATAGACTGAGCTACCGCACCAAATCCTGCGGAATTAATAATTGTATTAACAACTCCCTGACAGATTTTAAAAACTGTCAGTAAAAGGTCTAATCCATAAGTTACCAAAACTTTAGCAAGTACAAATCTAAGAAATAATTTAAAAACTTGTTCAGGTCTTTTTATTTCTGAAAAAGAAGAACAAGTTTTTAATATTCCTAATACAAAGAAAAGTACTAAAAGAGAAAAGCCAATAGCTTGCACTGATGAATGAATAGTTTTTATAACAGTCCAAATAATTCCTCCTTTAAAGGTTTCTGGTGTTTGTGTAACCAAAGTCCATATTTCACTTAGTTTACTATTCCAGGTATCCAAAGCATTTTGTAAATTCTGAACAATCCATTTATTCAAAATACCATCTCCAATACTTACTTAATAATAAAATTAATAATTTGTTTTGCAAAAGCAATAATGATTCCGGCAACTACTGAAAAAATACCTGTTGTTCGCTGAGAAGGATCATGGCTTTGATAACTCATTCCAAATTGCACTACACCAAATGTTAAAAATATAGTTCCAATTGCTCTTGTAACACTAAAAACAAAATCAGAAAAATTATTAATTACGGATAACGGATCATCATCCGCATAAACAGGAGTAGTAATTTGAAATAAAAAACAAATTGCAGTTATTATTAACATAAAAGTCTGTACTTTTCTTTTTATATTTTTATCTAATATTTTAATTTCTTTTTTCTTTTTCATTTTTTTCTTCTTCTTTCCTTTCATTATTAAAGATTTTCTCTAGTTCCTCGCTAGTTAAAATTTCATAATTTTCAATTTCTTCATTTTCTTTTCCCTCAGAAAAAATATAATGATCAATATTCTCATCCAAAGTAATAGAAGCTACAGCATTATTGACTTCACCATGAAAATATGGTTTTCCTGTTCCATCAGGTGTTTTATTAATATTAGGATGATGCATGATATCGTATTTTAAATCCTTAATGGGTTTTTCCCCTCTGATAAATAAAAGAGCATATCTGTTATCTAAAAGTCTTACTTCATCTGGTGTCATTAATTCTCTACCATTATTTTGATAATTTGTTGAATAACTTGGATTCCTACCACGACTTCTACCATAAGAATTAGTATCAATAGTAGATTTTCCCATAAGTTCACTAACGTATTTGTGAGTACTTTGCTCATTACCACCCAAATATAAAAATTCATCACAATTTCCCACAATACTTTCCCATTGCTTTTCAAATAGTGCTTTTAATTGGGATAAATTTTGAAGGATAATAGAAACAGATACTTCTCTTGATCGCATAACGGATAAAATCTTATCAAAATCATCAGGAAGACTAACATTAGCAAATTCATCCATTACAAAATGAACATGTACTGGTAATCTCCCACCGTACTTATGGTCTGCTAAAAAAAACAACTGCTGAAACAGTTGTGTATATAAAATACTAACTAAAAAATTAAAAGAGGTATCATTATCTGGTATAAGAGCAAATAAGGCAACCTTCTTTTCCCCTAGAGATGGCAAATCAAGTTCATCAACCATAGTTAAAGAAGCTAAACTTTCCAGATTAAATTTTTCTAATCTCGAAGCAAGTGTTATTTGAATGGATTTTAATGTTTTAGCAGAACCAGAATGATAAGAACGATAATATTTTAAAGCAATATGATTAGAATTCTTACTTTCTAAACGATTAAATAAAATATCTAACGGACTCATATAATTATCATCATCTTCACGAATATCTAAGGAAGCAAGCATTTCCATTACCATAGAAAAGTTTTGCTCATCCTCAGGTGCTTCATATTTTAAATAAAAGATTAAAGCCAACAATAGCATAGAAGCAGATGTATCCCAAAATGGATCATTCGATTGACTACCCTTAGGAGTAGTAGCTTTAAATAAATTTGTAACAAGCCTTTGGACATCATTATCCGTTTCTAAATAAAAAAAAGGATTATAACAGTGACTTTTTTCCATATTAATTAAATCTAATACTCTTACTTCATACCCCTCATCTAATAATAAATTTCCCAAAGATTTTACGATTTCTCCTTTGGGGTCCAAAATAACATAGGAAGTGTTAGCTTGCATAATATTAGGCTTACAGTAAAATCTAGTTTTCCCAGCTCCAGAACCTCCACAAACAAGAGTGTTTAAATTTCTTTGATGGATTCTCCCATTCAACCCAATTGATACATGTTTAGTAAGCAAGAGATTATTTTTGATAGGTAATTGAGAATATTTTTTATTCAGCTTAGATGGAGTTCCCCACTTTGCAGAGCCGTGTTCTTCGCCACGTCGATAATTTTTCTTCGTATTCAGATACAACATAACTCCTACAAAATAAATAATAATAAAAATAATTATTGTTTCTAAACTATTGTCTTTCCAGAATATCAAAAATGGATGATTCATAATTTTTGGAAAATCAATCATTACCTGCGACAAACCACCATTCATAGATGGAGCAAGTAATAAAGCACCCCATATTGTAAATAATAACCCTATAATATAAAATACCAAATTCTGCTCCTATCGAATTAAATCATGATTCATAGCTGTTAGAAGTGGACATTTATGCTCATAAATATTAATTAATTTTAAAAGTAAATCATCGATTGACTCTGTTGTTATCTCTTCTCTTATTTTGATATTACGGAATTCACGAAGTGCATTTAAAATAGTACCTAATTCGTAACGATCAAACTCAATTTTAATTTTTCCTTTCATTTCAATTCCTACCTTTCCATATTAACATCATTCCTACTTTTTTGCTTTTCATATTTTTCATAAAAACAATCCATCCTATTAACAATTTCATCTAAGGAAGATTTCATATCTTCTAGTTCCTCTCTAATTTCTTTAGAATTCATTTTTTTTATAGATGTAGGAATCTTTATATCAAAGGGAATATCCATTTCATTTTTCTTACAAACAACATAGGAAACACACTTACTTTTAAAATCATTTAAAGCCCTATCACCTCGATTTTTAAAACCAACACTAGCTAATTCTTGCGAAAGTTCTTGAAAAACAGAGACGACATCACTCGTTCTCTGCACATATAAAGTTTCGTTGTTAGAATCCCATTCTACCAATTTATTTGCATTTTTTATTTTTTGCACAACCTGAATTGAAATAGGACAATCTGATACTAATGCTGTTAGTTTCAAAGTATTATCATTAAAAACCTTTCTATCCTGATATTTTACAGAAGTATCAGATATATCTATCAGTTCTTTAGGATTATAATAAACAGAAGATGTGCCATCATTTTTTACATATTCTTTACCTGGTTCCAATAAAATTATTTTTTGATGATTCCTATAAATTGTTCCATATTTTTTCCAATCAGTAAAACTTTTCAATAAAGTAGCCTCTGGTTTTTGAGCAGTTATTAATAAACAATTTCCTACAGAATATCGATTAAATTTAGATAGTACATCCAAATAAGTTTGAAATTTTTTTTCATTTACTAAAAGTGATTCTAAAGTTTTTTCAATCATTTTATATGCTCTTTCACGTTTTTCTTGTTGATTTTTAATCCACTGATCCTTATCTAGTGTAATAGTAGTACTTAGATTAGTATGATTTAAAATTTCATCTATATTATCCACAAATTATCTTCCTTTCCATAAATTTTTTTTATGATGTTTATTGATTGGTTGTTTATATACTGTTTTATGATTCTGTTGGAATTTTTGAGTTTTGTCTTTTTCAAGCTGCTCCCTTTTAATTTTTTGAATTTCCTCTCTGACAGATGGCTTTTTAGAATCCTGAGAAGAAGTCTTTCTGTTCTCTAAGGAAGGCTTTGACAGAGGGCTTTTTTCTGTCATCGCTAAAGTGGGGTTTGAAGATTTTTTCTCCTCTTTCTGAAATAATATGTCACTTACTAAATTTTCTTCTTTACTTATATTTTCTTTATTATCTGATTTATCTATTTCTTTTTTAATGCTTTCAATATTAACAGTTGCCATTTTAAATCGATCAACAATACGATTTATTTTGCTAGCATCCTCAGCTCTTACCATAATATCAACCATTCCATCAGAATTTTTACTTTTCTTATCGATAATACTACTAAACAAAACACCATATCTTTTAGCTTCTTCGGTAAACTTTTTCAAATCTTCCTGCTTGATAGTAAAAACTTTTAATTCTTTTCCAGATTTTAATAAATTAGTAATTTTAGTCTTCCCTTTCACTTTCCTTTGTTCTTTTGCAAATGCAAGTAATAAAGCAAGAATATTTTTGGAAGAACTTCCAACAATTTTAACTGCTACTTCAAAACCCTCTAATGAAAATTTTACTACTGATTCGGCTGCATCACCTGTTATCATTACTTCTCACTCCTTTCTCTATTTCTTTCTCAAATTGTTGAATATTTCTTTCTAATTTTGGAACTCTTTCTTCTATATGACTACATAAGTTTATCTCCTTTCTAAGAGGAGCTATTTGTTTATTTAAATTATCAATTGATTTTAAAATAATTTGTTTTTCTTCCAGTGTTTTTCCTTTTTTATGCTGATACCACAATTTTTCACGTTTATCTAATAAAGTATCTAATTGTTTCTGTTTTTCCTCTTGAAATAAAAAAAATTGCTGATTAGTTTCGATTTTATTACTAACGAGCAATCGAATTTCTTCTGATATTTGTTGCATAATTCTAACATCATTTCGCATAGAAGCCGGTAATCTTTGATGTGGTTTCTCATAAGGAAATACTTTTAATAAATAGCAATAGTATAAATATAAAGCATAAATTCCTTTGTTTTTATGATTAATTTTATCATTTTTCCTACTTATATACTTTTTTATACCATATTCTTCTGGAAAAGGAATTCTCGTTGCCTTTTCATTTGCTATTCTTTCTTTAATTTTTTCCAAACTATATTCATTTCCAAAATACCTTTCAATACGAATATTTTTTTTATAAGGTTCTCGTCGAATACTTAGTTTATTAGCACGATACATAATTTCATAGTCCATTGTTTTCAATATACTTTCAAAATCACGATAAGAATATGCTTGTCGAATAGCAAAATCTATATCTCTTTTTGCAATCGTATAATAATTATCCTTTTCAATATATCCTTTATAGTAATTAGCATAATTAATTTTACTATTTTTACATGTTTTTTCTGCTAATACACTTAGTCCGTACTCTTCACATAATGAATCAGATAATCTTCTTAATTCTGCATAGGTTTCTCTTTTATCATAATATCTTTTTCCATCTTTAAAACTAACAGAATTAATTACAAAATGATTATGGAGATGATTCGTATTTAAATGAGTACTAACCAATACTTCAAAACGATCACCCCACATTTCTTGAGCTAATTTCACTCCTATTTCATGAGCTTGTTCAGGTGTAACTTCACCCTCTGCAAATGATTGAAATGCATGGAATCCTAAAATTCCATCTTCTTTACTATAATTTTTCTTAGTGATAATCATTTCTTGATATGCAATTTCTGGAGAACAATTAATTCCTGTAACGTAAAGCTGTTTCTCTGTCTTATAATCAGATTCTATATATTCAATTGCATTATGCAAATCATTGAATTCATTTTCATTACTTTTATTCAGTGTTTTTTCCATATTGGTAGTATATTCTATCACATGATCTAATCTTTTTTTTATTTTCCAAATTCCAGTAGTAGCCATTTCCCCTCCTTTAACAATCTATAGAAATAGTATTAATAACTTTTTTCTATAGTTGATTATTATTTTATTTTAGTACCTAAAAATTCATGTTTTACATCTAAAATAAACTGATTCCATTTTTCAGCTTCTTTCTGATACTTTAAATGATCTATAAATCCTTTATCCATATTTGCCCTATGAGCGATTTGATTCAAATTATTTCCTATCATTCGTAACTGCTTTAACACTTCATAAAATCTTTCATCAGGTTGCTCCTTTAATACAATATCAGTAATTAGACATCTAACGAAATCCGCCTCACTTTTACCAGAACGTTTAGCCTTCCTTTTTAAAATTTCGTTTTCTTCCCAGCTTAACCAAAAATTTTTTTTAATATTTCTTTTTCTCATTATCCTTTTTTAATTGATTACACCTACTTTCTAATTGATTAATTTTTCTGATTGAAAAACAACTCATTATGATAACCATAATGAGTCCACCAAAAATAAATCCCAAAATTAAATAAAATAAATTATCCATAACACTTCTCCTTTCTTTCCACAAAAGAAAAAGGACTAGTATATTTCTATACTAATCCAATTACCTTATTTGTTATTAGTTTAATCTATCTTTTAACTCTTTTCCTGCCTTAAATCCTACAGATTTACTAGCAGCAATTTTCATTGATTCACCCGTTGCTGGATTACGGCCAGTTCTTGCAGCTCTTTTTGAAATTTTAAATTTTCCAAATCCTGCTACAGAAAATTCATTTCCTTCCTCTAATTGACTTTTAATTAATTCAAAGGTAGCATTATAAACTTTTTCAGTATCAACCTTTGACAATCCTGTTGAATTTGCTAAAGCTTCAATAATTTCATTTTTCTTCATATTCTTTCCTCCAAATCTTCTCCTCTATTTCATTATAAAACAGAAATATTTTGTTCTGCAATAAATTTTTTTATTTTTTTAGGGGATTGGGGATTTCCCCACATTTGAATTTTGTACGGGAGGACAAATTCAGTGCTTGCTAGGACAATAAAACCTATTCATCATAGGTACATTCATTACAAATTGGACAATAATATTCACAATGTTCACAGCCAAATTTTGGGCAACCTTCTGAAAAAAAATCATCATCTTTAGAAGAATATTCTGGAATATTTTCTTCTTCTTTTTTATCATCATTTCCATCAGATTCTAATACTACAATATCAAATTTTTCTATGAAATCATCATCAATGATATCATTTTCATTCATAAGATTTATAGCACTTTTTTCAGCATCTTCTTTTGTTTTTGCTTTTATCAAAAAATCTTTTTTATAAATTTTTCTTACAGAAACATGATAATTATTTAATTTTTCAAATTGATTTTTAATTAAATATTTTTTATCTAGATAGTTAATAGAAACTAATAGATTTATGAAATCAATATCAAGAACTTCACATATTTTAATGAGTGTTTTTAAATTGGGATTCTTTCTTTCGCCTGATTCAATTCTAGTAATTTCATTTCTACTAATACCAACTAATTCAGCAAGTTTATTTTTTGATATATTTTTGATTATTCTATTAGTATATAAAATATCAGATAAATTCACATTGTATTGCATCTTAACCACTCATTCCTTTCACTTTGTTCAAGTCACACATAGTGATGAAAATATTTATTTTCAGACTATCTCTCCTTTTCTTTGTGATTCATTTTATCTATTTTTCTGCATAAAAAATCATTAACATCTTTTCCAACAGGAACAGGATTGTCAATGATTTCATAACATTTAGGAAGTACAGTTTTTAATGTTAAAGAAGCTGTTCTTCCTGCTTGATCGTTATCCAAATGAAGATATATTTTCTTAATATTTGGATTTTGATTTAAAAAATAATTTAAGGCTAATGGTATTTTACTATCTTCCATTTTAGCAGAAGGTTGATAAACACCAGCTAGTGATAAAAGATTATAATTATACCATTCCCGATGATTTAATTTTAATAATGTAGCATATGACAAAAGATCAATAGCACTCTCAAATAGATGAACAGAGCAATTAGGTTCCAAAGAATTTAATCGAAAAGAAAATGCTTTGTGGCTTCCATATACATCATTCATAAATCTGCTAGAATTAGTCGCTCGACACATCGCATATCTTGGATTATTTTGATAATCATAACCTATAAAAATTACATTATGTTTTTGATCTTCATAAATATAACCTTTATCAATACACTCTAAAATAATATCTTTATCAATTCCTCTATCAATTAAATAACGAATTACTTTATCATTATTTTGATTTCTTTCAGGTAGAATTAATTTGGAGGATTCTTCCTTTTTTTTGATAACACCGCAAGTCTTTATGGGAACTTTTTTCATGTAATTTAAAATAGTTTCGACTGCTTGTATAAAAGAAAAATCTTTTACAGCAATCAAATAATCTATTGCACTTTTTCCTCCAATTCCTCTAGAAAACCAATACCACATACCATTTGATATTTTTAAGCTATCATGACTTTTAGTACAATAGGTATCTCTGCTAACTTTTACTAATTCATCAGGCTCATAATTTAATAAATAAGAATATACATCCAATTGTCTAACCTGTTCTATCACTTCTGAATTATAATAAGCCATAATGCACCTACTTTCTTAGATATAGAAAAAGAGTGAACTTCGAATTCACTCTTAATCAACAATCTACTTCAAAATTTTCCTTAATTATCCACATTTTCATTCAAAATTCCTAATTTTTTAAAATAATAATAAACATTTCTACCGCCAATAAAAAATAATTCTTCATACTCTATTTCTATTTGTTTTTGATATAAGTTTTTAATTTTTATTAATGCAGCAATATCTTTATCATTCAAATTAGTTATTTCTTCATCATCTAGAACACATCGCAAATTAGGATGTTTATTTAATAACTCCTCAATCTGATCTAAAATGAATTTATAGTTTTTATTAACAGATTCCAACTTACAAATAATACAATCTAAATAGTCCATAAATTCATTATGATAAGAAGTATAAAACGATTCTAAATTCTTACTTTTAATATATATCCCTCCTTCAAAAAGAGGATATTAAAAATAATGAAATAATGCAAATGTGCAAATATTTACTTATCTTTCATCTACTTCATGCTCATTATCTTCTCTTTTTTGCGATAAAAAAGTTACCTTATCAGCTACTAAATGAAGTTGGGATATTTTTTTATCATTTTCTTCTTTTTGATATACCTCTAATCTTCCTTTAACTCCAATAATATCACCTTTCTTGCAATATTCTGCCACATTTTTAGCAACATTATCCCAAAGCATACATTCAATAAAGTCAGTATCATATCTCCCATTCATATTCTTATAACTTCTCGGAACAGCTAGTGTAATGAAGCTATATTTCTTTGCATTTTCCGTTTCTTTTAATTCTACCTCCTTGACAACTCTACCTACTAAAACAACTTGATTTAACATACTATATCACCCTTTCTTTATTTATATTTTTCGATTGTTTTAGACTATTTCTTATTTCAATTTTTCTACAATTGGTTATAACCCATTTGATGCATCATTTCCACTTAAAAATTCAATAATCTTTTTATTCTTTATTGCTTTTTTCAAATTCACAATAATTAAAGCTTCTTGAGCTTGCAGGTTAGTAATTTTATCTAAATCTTCTAACTTCATAGCCAATATTTTCCTTTCAGTATTAAAACCAGAAGAAAATATCTTTTCTAATGTTTTTGAAATTTGATTAAAATTATATTCCATAAAATTTCTCCTTTCCTATCAAATTACAAATTACAACGATTTGTTTATCGGTATTATGCTTACAACTAATTAAAGTCAAACTTGTAGCATTTGGATTTTTCTTGATTTCAACCTTACCTGTTTTATCAACTTCATATTTATCAACTACAGCATAAATATATTTTTCATGATTATAATAAATATTAATTTGATTTTGTAGTTCTAATTGATTAATATTTTGAAAATAAGAAATATTACTGTTACCAGCATGTGCAATTAAAATAAAATTTCCTTTTTCATAATCAGGATAATTAGAATCTTCTAAAATCTCAATATTTTTATTAACATTATTATTTTTAGAGAATTTGGAGTACAAACCTTTTCTTAAAGCAATCTTAGGAATTTCAATAATAGCTAAATAATCTTCACTTCTGTCATTGTCATTTTTAATTTCTTCATGTTTGACAGAATCTTCCTCTGGAATATCTAACTTTTCATCTATTAGCTCTACAGATGTTGCTTGTTCTAATAAAAAATTTTCTATTTTTTGAGTTTCTTGATGAATCATATAATAAGAAGAAATATATTTACTAGCAATTAATACAATTCCTAAAAATATCAGGAAAGAGCCAATAAAATATTGACTCTTAACCTTAATTTTTCTTTTTCTTTTCATACAAAATTACTCCAGTTCCAGTAAAAATTAATAAACAACTACCTATCTCTAAAAAATGAAAATCGGTCATGTCAGTATCAGGAACATTTACTATAATTTTATCTTGCATAGTAGCTTTTACAATTTCTCCATCTTCTTTAATTGAAAAATACATTTTTTCTTCATTCAATGTATAATTTTCAGGAGCTTCCTTTTCTAAAATATAATAATTACCATATTCAAGTTCAATAGTAATTTTACCATTTTCATCCGTTCTTCCAGAAAAAACTAATTCATTGGTTTCTTCATTATATATTTCAATTAATGTATTAGGAAGTGGTTCGGAAGTAGAAAAATCTGTTTTTGTAAATTCCAGTTTTCCTTTAATTTTTGTATTTGTCATTCCAGCTTTTACAACTTTGCCATCTTCCTTAATCTCAAAAAATACTTTTTCATCACTTAAACGATAACCTGTTGCAGCTTCAGTTTCAATGATATAGAATTTTCCAACGAATAAATCTTCAATTACTATCTTACCGTTTTCATCAGTAACTCCAGAAAATATTAGCTCATCATTTTCTGTATAAATTTCGATTCTTGTATTTGGAATTCCTTGTCCAGTAGAAACATCAGATTTTGTAAATTCTAAATTGGATTTTTTGAGATAATTTTTTAATTCAAAATTCTTTTTAACGATAGGTGTATATTGATCCTTATACTTTAATTCAAATTCATATACGTTTTCATCTATTACATAACCATCAACTGTTTTAAGTTCTTTAAATGTATATTTTCCAAGTTTTAAATCTTCAACTTTTAAATATCCATTTTCATCTGTCATATATTCACCAACTAAGTTACCTTTCTCATCATATAATCCAAAAGTAACATTTGGTAATGGTATATCCTCATATAAGAATTTGCCATCTTCAATTATAACTTTTTCACCGTTCTTTTTAATTTCTAGCTTTCCAACTACCTCTTCATCCTCAAATTCAACAATTACTAATGATCCAAATATTTCATCTTCCACAATCTCACTATTTTCTCGAATAGAAAATTCTTTTGTTTCAGATGATAGCAAATAACCATATGGAGCTTTTATTTCTTCAATTTCATAGTTTCCCCCATATAATGGTAATGGTGTAATCATAACACCTTGTTCATTCGTTTCAAATTCACAAATATTTTTATCTGTTACTAAACAAACATATTGATTTGTGTCTTTATTTTTAATTTTAAATTTTACTCCCTTTACTGGGATAACTTCTTTCGTTTTACTATCAATCTTAACTAACTTTAGTCTAGCTGTAATCTCCCCATTTTTGATATAACTATTTTGTGTAAGTGATGTATTTTCATCAACAGTAATAGTAAATGGTGCAACAAGTTTATATTGTTCTAATCCTTTTGTTTGTTTTACTGTATAATGCCCATAAGGTAGTGTTACATCAGCAAATCCATCTTTATCAGTTTTAAAATGAGCTACAATTTCGCCTTTAAAATTTAAAATATCAAATTCTGCATTTGCCTCGGTGTAAATAATACCCGTATTAGCATTTCCATAAAATTTATAAAATTGAAACTTATTTTCAATGACATCTTCAACTACTGTAACAGGATACTCTACCTCTTCTATAATGGAAGAAGAATAAATTTTTGTATTAAGATAATATCCAGTACTAGAAGATATCTCTTTTATTTTATAATCATCAAATGGAAGCAATTGAGAGGTCGCAGTGCAATCATCACCAATAGTTAAAGTATCAACTATATCATCATGAGAATTTATAATTTGATACCTTGCTCCTTTTAAAAGTGCCTCTCCCTGAGGACTACAAATCTTCGTCTTGCTATCAACTTTTGTTATCTTTATTTTCCCCTTAATAACTTCATTTTCCACAGTTATTTCCTGAGTATTATCTTCTAATATATCAACTGGAAAAATATTATTATTAAGCTTATATCCTGTTCCTGATTCAGTTTCTTGAACAGTATAATTATCATATGGAAGTTCCTTTGAAGTGGCAGTACAATCATCACCAATTACAAGGGTATCTACAACTTCACTTTTAGAATTTAAAACTTGGAATTTTGCACCCACTAGACTAGATTTTCCTTGAGGACTACAACTTTTATTTTCATTATCAATTTTTTTTATCTTTATTTTTCCCTTAATAACTTTATTTTCTACAGTTATTTCTTGAGTACTATTATCAGATAAATTCACTTGAAATACGCTATTATTGATAAAATACCCTGTTCCTGATTCAGTTTCTTGAACAGTATAATTATCATATGGAAGTTCTTTTGAAGTTGCAGTACAATCATCACCAATCACAAGAGTATCTACGATTTCATTTTTAGAATTTAAAACTTGAAATTTTGCACCTGCTAAACTAGATTTTCCTTGAGGGCTACAACTTTTATTTTCAGTATCAATTTTCTTTATCTTTATTTTTCCCTTAATAACATTTTCTTTAACAGTTACATTCACAACTTCACTAGAATCTACTACAGCAGTATAAATTGTATTATCTAAATAATATCCTGTACTAGAAGAAATTTCTTGAATAGTATAAGTGTCTTTAGGTAAATAATCTGTTTCAGCGGTTCCATCTTCGCCAATAGTTAAAGTGGTAACTACATCGCCCCTAGAATTTAACACATTGTACCTTGCACCAACTAAAGAAGCTAATCCTTGTGGTGTAGTACTATTATTTTCACTATCAACTTTTGTTATCTTTATCTTACCACCCACTATATTTCCATGAAGAGAAATAGAAATCGGATCATAGCTACCTACTTCCATTGCATTTTGACTATTATCAGAAAAATATACTAGTGGTGGGGTTGTATATTTAGCATCTGTATTTATCAAAGTCAAAGACAAATCACCAATCCCAGCTGCAGTTATATTCAAATGATTTCCCGATATCTCAGCAGATACATTTTGCTGATTATTAATTTTAAACTTACTTAACACATTATTAGAATCAGTTAAAGTTTTAAACTCTCCAATAGTCATTTGCAAGTTAGTATCATCAAAATTTGGTACTGTGTAATGGTTTGCAACTAATTGCTCTAACTCTGCAATCTGGCTGGCATATAATGTATCATCTCGTGGTCCATTTAAAGTTTTAGTGAAGTAAATATTTGCTGTTGGATCAGTAACTCTCCATATCATTACTTGTGTTATATAATACCATTTAGGATCAGTATGATTTCCATATTGATAACCATAATATGCCAATAAACTAACTCTTTTCCATTGCTCAGGTGTCATTTTTAATACCGTCTCGTAATCTTCATGAGTAACATTATAAGTGTAGTTATTGTTAATATCTACAAAAGCTTGTAAACAATAAACAAAGCTATTATCCGTACTTTTTCGAATAAAACTAGCTAATTTATACTTACCAGAGCCATCTGGTTTAAGCTTTACAACATACATTCCTGGTATTTTTTCGCCATCAATTAATTGTCCATTAAATGTTTCAGCATTTACTTTTGGTAAATACAAAACATTTAAAATTCCTAACATCATAATTAAAAATGATAATATTATATTTTTTTTCATTATTCCTCACTTTCTTTCATAAAAAAAAGTCCTAATTTTTAGGACTAAATTTCTGTAAAAACAAAATCTTCACCAAGATAATCTCCAGAATAACTATTTACTACACTACAACTATATGAACCATTATGACTTTTTAAATAGTCGTCACCATATCTTTGGCATTTATTTCGACAATCATCACTACTAGTACAAGAATTTGGATTATCTGGTGATCCATTTACTGGAAAATCAACATTTTGCCAACTCCACATTGGTTTATGATAATAGTCGTACTCACTAATACCTAATTTTTCCCATAAAGTTGATTCCTTTGCAGGACTACTTGGAGTAGGTGTAGCAGTTGGTGTTGATGATGAAGAAGGAGTTGGCGTTGCAGTCTGTTTTGGTGTAGTACTAGGCTTTGGAGTACTTGTTACAGTTGGTGTTGGTGTAGAAGTCGGATTCGAACTAGGTGGTATAGATGGAATAGGATTGGATTGTTGATTTTCTTTTTCATCTATCACCTCAGTTGATTGCTCTTCCTCAGATTCATTTTCATTTAAATCTAAATTATTCTCATCAACAGATTCTCCTGGAATAATATTTTCTTTTTCCACATTTTCTGTGGATTCTTCACTTTGATTTTTTTCTTTTTCCACATTTTCCGTGGAAAAATGATAAATAATACTACTAGAAACTAGAAAAGCTACAAAAATTACAATAATTACTAATCTCTTTTTCATTTTTTTCACATCCTTTCTAACAAGAATAACATACTTAGTTTTTTTCAGTTAGTTTATAAACAGTTAGTAATTTAAAGGGAGGATTGTAAGGAGGGGAAGTTGTGGAAAACGTACTTTTGCCTCATCTTGCATCCATTTTAGCACTTTTTTCCTTTTGCTTCAAATATCTCGAATAAAATTTCATGCACTTGACTACATAATCTTCAATTTGATCGTATTCAATATTTTTTGGGAGTAAACTAATAATCTTTTCTTCATGGAATGAAATTTTTGGAATTTGATTTGGTTTTCTTACAGATAAAATTTCTTGAATCTTATCAGAATCTAGTTCGTGCTTTTCACTTAACTCTTTTAAATCAATTGCTTGAGATAAAGATGGAGTAACTTCATTACACTCAATATAATCCAACAAAAAATATTGCTCCTCCTGTGTTAAAAACGATATCTTAACACTTGGAGTAAGTCCGATACTAGGAGTTAATCCCATTACATCATTATCTACCATTTCTAAAAGTTCTGGTATAAGATTTGTTAATCTAATATATCTTTGAATAGTTGCCTCACTTTCATTCATATCTTCTGCTATTTTTTTTCGTGAGGTTTTATTTTTTAACTTCTGTTCAAGTTGCACAGAAGTTAAATCTGTCCTAAATCCCTGTCTCTTTAATGCTTCTAATTTCATTTTATAAGCAAAAGCTTTTTCACTTGGGAGTACTTTTTCTCTCTGTAAATTACTATCAACCATAATAATTGTTGCTTCATCATCTGTCAATTCTCTAACGATACAAGGAATCGTTTCTTTATTTGCCAATTTACTTGCAAATTTTCTTCTATGCCCAGACACCATCTCATATTTTCCATTTGGCTTTGGTCTAACTAATGCTGGTACCAATACCCCATTTTCAATAATACTATCCCGCATATTATACATATCTTCATTCTCAATAACTTTAAAGGGATGTTTAGGAAAATCATCAATATCACTCAGTTTAATATCAATAACTTTCTCCAAGCTATTTTGCCTTCGCTCCTCCTCTGTCAAAAAAAGATCATCTAACTTGGGTAATTGCATCTTTGGAGTATTTTTTTGCACTATCTAACACCTCCTTCGATAAAGAAAAATAAGCTTCTGCAACTTTATTATTCTTATCATAAAGAAAAATACTATTTCCTGATGAAGTAGATTCAGCCGTTTTAATGGCAATAGGAATTTGAGTATTAAATAATTTTAAAACACTACCATAATTATTTCTAATCTGTTCTTCAATCTCCTTAGCTAAGTTTGTTCTCTTATCTACTAAAGTTAACAAAGCTCCATCAATTTTTAATTCAGGATTTATCTGCCTTTTTATTTTATTAACTATTTTTAATAACTCTGTCATTCCCTTTGTAGCAAAATATTGACTTTGAACAGGAATAATTACACTATTAGCACAAGCTAAAGCATTTATAGTAAGCATACTCAAACTTGGCTGACAGTCTAATAAAATATAATCATAATTTCTTTTTATACTTTCCAGACAATTTTTAATACAATATTCTCTACTCATCGTATAGGATAAAGTTGTTTCTAGGGCGGCTAAATCCAAATCTGATGGTAATAAATCCACATTTTCTTTATGATGTAATATAGCCTCTTTTGTTTGAATCGGTGAATCATTAATAAACTGTTTCATTAAGTCTGTTAAGGTAAGTTTCAATTCATCTTGATTATACCACCCTAAATAAGTTGTTAAATTACTTTGAGGGTCAATGTCCACAAGTAACACTCTTTTTCCCTGCTTTGCTAGAGCAACTCCCAAATTAAAAGTTGTTGTAGTTTTTCCTACTCCACCTTTTTGATTTGCAATAGCAATTATCTTACATTCCTTCATTTTTCTCATCTCCTTTCTACTTAAAAAAAGCCACCTTAAATAATTAAGATGGCTAAGTAATAATAACAATTTTAATTACATAACGACAATCAGCATCTAAAAATCTATCAAAAATTTTCCTTAATTTTAAGGGAAAAAAGAAAACAATGAAACTTTTTAGATAATTTCATTGTCATCAAAAATTCAAAAAAATCTATATTTTATATGGATATCTTAGTAAATATGTTACTACCCTACATAAATTGCAAAACGTCAATATGTAGAATCTTCCCAGGCAAATAAAAATATTCATTGCGATCTAAATTTAAATGCTCTGTCAAATTACTAGTAACCCGGTCATCATCAATGACATCTTTTTTTTCGACTTTCACTAAATCTGATAAATCACTATCCGCAAAAAGTCTTAAATTAATTCCCTTTAAATAGGCAACATTTCCATCAATATCGGTAATCACAAAAAAAGTATCATTTTGATAAGAATTTCGTGTAACAATATCTCCAACACGAAAAAGCATTATATCACCTCTATAGTGAAATATATGCTTTTTAAAATCAAAAATATACTAATTTTTAGAAGAAAGACAATTACTCATAGCAACGAAAACCTCAAGTGGTAACTCTTCTGCCCGAACACTAAGATTCAAATGATATTTTTCTAATACTTGAGCAATCACTGTTAAATTATAATTTTTTAAATTATTACGAAGCATTTTTCTTTTAAAACGAAAACTATCTCTTACCAGCTGAAAGAAAAAAGATAAATGAGAAACAGGTAATAATTCCTGTTTTTTCCGAAAAGAAACAATCATGCTATCTACATTAGGTTTAGGAATGAAACAATTCCTACTAACTTCAAATTCATTTTGAATATCAAAATAATAATTCAAAAATACAGTAAGAGAAGAATAATCCTTTGATTTTGGTTTAGCACTAAAACGATAAGCGACTTCTTTTTGAACCATGACAACCATTTTTTCAACAGGAACAGCATCTTCTATGACTTTCGTAATAATAGGAGTAGTAATATAATATGGTAAATTAGCGATCAAATAAAGATGAGAATAAGAATATCTCTTTAAATCCGCTTGGACATCTCTCTTTAAAAAATCATCATAAATAATGGAAATATTATCATAACCAATAAATTGGTGTGCTAATACATCTTCTAATTCGATATCAATTTCATAACATAAAACTTGTTTCGCTTTTTCTGCTAATACTTTCGTTAGAACCCCCGCCCCAGGCCCAACTTCTATTACCAAGCTATCCTCTAAAATAGCTGCACGCTCCACTATTTTTCTAGGAATAGAATCATCTTTTAGAAAATTTTGTCCAAACTTTTTTTTCAAATGAAAATTCTCGTTCTGCACACATATCACCTTTTATCAACTATAACATATCCTTATCCAAAAAGCAAAAAAAAGAGGTTATCCTCTTAAATTCCAATTTCATTCGTTGTTAAAACAATTTCTTGCTCTTCTTTATTTTTAGGAGTCTCTTCTACAACAGGAACCTCTTTCTTTTGAAATTTCAAATTCATTCCATCTAAAATGAGTAAAACATTAGAAACAGATAACATATAAAGCATTGCTCTCATTGGTGCTATCATATCTGCAAAATAATTAAAATTAATATTGTAGCCTAAACGAATGAAAGCAACCATATTTCGATCAAAAAACGTTCTATAAACAGAAAATAATAACATTCCAAATACTAAACAACAAGTAATATTATAGAACATATTATCATTTACTGATTTCTGTTTCAATACAATATTAATGGAAAACAATAAGAATAAAATAACATAAGGAATAAAATTAAAAACGGCATCCACTAAATTTTTTCCTAATCTTTGATACATATTAATAATGATAAAAAAGCTAAACACGAAGCAAGCAAGAAGTAATAGTACTTTTAAATAACAAAATATCTTATTAATCATTTGATTCATTTTCTAATGCACCTCCCGTAGTACTGATTTCTTGATGAAACCATTTAGAAATATATTCTACAAAATTTACAGCTTTATTATAAGAGCCCATTACTTCATAAAATCCATCTCTTGTATTACTTTTCATAGAAGAAGAAGCAATTGCTGTATTATAATAATAGCTACTATTATTTAATAAATCTTGTTTTAAATAAGAAGTTTCAGAAAATAAATTATTATAATATAATTGAATCAAATCTTTTTCTTGTGCCAAAATAGTATTTTCTAACTGATGTTGATCAACTGCAGAAGTCCAAAACAAATTATTGACAATACAATCACCAAGAATATCATTTGCATATGCTTCTCTTAAATTATAAACATCAATAATCGTAATACGATTCTTATCCATCATACTTTGAAAAGTTTCATTTCGAAAACTAGCAACGCAAGAATTCAACTGATGAGCAATAATGGTCATTTGACTGGCAGGAACATTTCCTTGATAAGTATTCACATCAAAATCACTAATATTAGTTTGAATAGACTGTAGTTTTTCCTCATATTTTAAAACTAAATCTTCTTTGGCAAAAGTAGTAACAAAATCCTTTCTAATTTCCAAGTAATGGTACATGTTAGAAAGTAAATAAAAAGATGCAAAAGCAAAAACCAATCCAATCAAAGCATAATTGATAATTCTAAGATACTGTTTCAAAAAATTCATATCCATATTTTTTTCCTCCTTTTATGGATGATTATCTAAATCTTGATGATCATTTATTTTTTTTACTTCGTCACTATCTAATACAGAAACAGAAGGAATTGAAACAACATTTTGTTCTAAACTATTTTTCATATTTTTTTCTTGAACAACAGAATTTTGCTTTTTAGAGTTATTTTTTCGTAATAGTTGAATAATATCACTAAATATAATGCAAATACATGGAACAACAACTAGCAACAACCAACCAATTGGCTTTGTCATAATGATTTGAATATAACCAAGTTTCGGAATTCTTAAATAAACCTTTCCTAGCACTTCTTCTGGACGAATTAAAGCAAAATCTGCAGTATTATTATGATCTCCTTTTGTTCTATAACCTAACACCTTAGTCTTATCCTCAGAATCGTAAACAATACCAATAACACGATGCGTAATAGGAGTCCCCCTCGTTTCAATTTCTTTAGATATAAAAGTGATAATATCATCTACATGAATTTGTTCTGTCTGAACACGTGCTGTCAAAACAGCATCGTAAACATTAATATTAGGAATCATACTAGTACTAATAATAATATAAGCTCCAAATAAAGGATTCCGTTTTTCTCCTTTTTGTTGTCCTAATTTTTGATCAATAAAGTAAGCAGCAAACATTAAAATAGCAATTCCCAAAATAACTACAAGAGAATAGAATAAAACTGAAGATAAAAACCGAAAAACTTTTTTAAAAAAATTCACTCTTCTATCACCCGATTCTACTCCATATTATAAGATAATCATAACACAGAAAAAAAAGGAAGTAAAATAAAAAAAGAAAAACATCATGCTTTTCTTTACATTTTTAATATACAGTAGATGCTGCCACATTTACTTTTAAAGAAAAATATTTATTTGCTAATGTACTATAATCAAAATCAAGTTGTTCTGGAACTTTTATCCACATTCTCAATCGAAATTTTCTTCCATAATTCACTTCTCCTGGATTTACGGTTCCATAATAAATTGTTTTTCCCTCTAGCAAAGGATTACTAGTATTCATTAATTGATGATAAGTAGCAACAACCCCATTAGGATTTGTTAAAGAAGTAGAAACTTCTTGATTTCCTTCAAAAGTAGTCAAATAAACTTTTAACCAATCTTCCTCTAAAGTAGAAGCAGGATCTTTTAAAACAGTAATTTCATAAGCAAGTGCACTATTCGTAGCAGTTGCAGATACACTAAAATCAAAATACTCATTACTACTAGACAAAAGTTTTCCTTGTTCATCTAAAGTTGGAAGAGCATCTTCAATATGAATTCCATTTCCTCCACCATTACTATCAGAATAAGAAAATACTACCCTACCAGTCTCGATAACATTATTTGTTAGTCCTTGCCCAAAATAAGTAAAAATAGAAAAACTAATTCCCGTAAATAAACAAACCATCGCTAAAAACAAAATAACGAATGCTAAAATTTCTAATTTAGACTTATGCACAACAATCACTCCTCTACCTGGTAAGCAGAAACATCAACTTTAATTGCAAATTTTTTATCTTCATAACCAATGGCATCCTCTGCTACCCACATTCTTAATCGATAACTATCATGATGATTATCTAAAGGTCCAAACAAAGTCTTTTCATAAAGAACATAATACTGTTGTTTTTCAACTTCTACTTGCTTCAACTCAGATACTTTATGCAATACAACATCTTGCTCCATTCCTCCCATTACTTGTGTTAAATAAAGCTTAACATCAGAATCCGCTAAAGTAGATAATTCATCTTTTCGAATTAAAATTTGATAAAACAAATCGCTTTTCGTAGTAGTTGCAGTAATATAAAAATCAAAGTATTCACCGGTTTTTACCATTGATTTACCAATAGAGTCAGGAATAGGAGAAGCATTTTTTATCTGAATTCCATTTCCTGCTTGATTTACATCAGAATAAGTAAATAAAATGTTTTCCGTTTCTACATCTTGCGGTCCACCACTATCTCCATAGTAAACAGAATAAGAAATTCCAAATACACAAAAAAATAATAAAATAGTGAAAAAAAAGAAATAAAGAAAGTATCTTTTTTTGGAATTGGTTTCTTCTGAATTCTCTGCTATATAATCATTTTGATAAAAAGAATTCTCTGATTGCTTATTTTGATTTTGATTCATAGACTACCACCCCCAACGAAGTACTTCATAATGAACACCCCTTTGTCTTCCAATAACATCCATATCATCTGTTTCCGTTACTAAAAAGTCCATAATATTTCCTTTAATAGCACCCCCACGATCTAAAACAATTCCAATAATTGGTTCTTCTGAAAAAGTAACATTAGTAATTTGAACAACTGTACCACATGGAATATGAGGATCTGCAGCTAAAATACGAATACTACCATAACCTTCATCTTCATAATAAATATTTCCATTCGTAACATCCTGTCTAGGAGGACAAGAAACCTTTCCAGTACAACCGACACATATAGGATTATAAGCGGTCATCTGTCCGGTAAAAGAAATAGGCATAGTTGGTCCATAAATACTAGCTTCTTCCATTGTACTTACTTCCATTACTTCTAATGGCCTCACACGATTATCATACTCTGTAATAATATGAATTGCTTGGATTGACTTCACACCATTAATATTAGAAACACTATTCATTTGATGAACATTGCTAGAAAGAAGGAATGTGATAAAACAAAAAAGACCAATAACAAACAAAAAACGATAAGCCATTGCCTTATAAAATGGAGAAAATCTTTTTTTTCTCATATCCACACCTACTTACCCTCGCTTATTATAAAACGAATATATCATATTTTGATAGGTAAGTCAAATAGGTTTATCGCATTTTGTGTTGTTTCGAAAGCAACTGACTCTAAAGATAACTGTTTAATTTCAGCAAGTTTTTCGGCAATATAAATAAGATTACTAGACTCGTTTGTTTTTCCACGAACTGGCTCTGGTGCTAAATAAGGACTATCCGTTTCTAACACAATAGAAGAAAGGGAAATCTTTTCGATTACTTGATATAATTTACTATTTCGAAAGGTTAATACGCCACCAATTCCTAAAAGAAAACCTATGTCAATAAATTTTTGAGCCATTTCTAAACTTCCACTAAAACAATGGATAACTCCTTTTACAGAATAGTCTTTCAAAATTTCATAAGTTTCTCCAATTGCATCTCTGCTATGAATAATAACAGGAAGATTTAATTTTTCAGCAAGTGCTAACTGTCTTCGAAACACTTTTCTTTGTTGCTCTTGATTCTCTTTATTCCAATAATAGTCCAGTCCTATCTCCCCAATTGCTACAATTTTAGGATTTTCTGAAATGAGTTTTTCTAAGATTTCAAAATCCGAATCTACAATTTTGTCAGCAACTTCTGGATGATAACCAACAGCAGCATATACACAATCATATTTTTCCGTATAAAAAGTAGAAAAAGATATGTCATCTTTTTCACAAAAAGAAGCAATTAAAGCTTGCACTTTTTGACAACGAGCATGTTCTATCAATAAATCCGGAGGGATTCCAAAATCTTCTCCAAGATGCAAATGAGTATCAATCAACATAAAATCACCCATAAACATTATAACAGAAAAAAGCAGTTTTCAAATAAAAACTGCTTCACAAAAAAGATGTTATTGTTCTTCTAATTCTGCTAATTTCTTTTCTTTATCAATCCTCATAAATAAAGCTTCAGGTGCTAAAACAGTATAAGTATTATCTTCTAAATAAGTTCTTTCTTCTCTTTCATTTCCTAATTGTTTCTTGATTTTTTCACTCGTTTCTGGTAAAAAAGGACTTAAGAAAATTCCACACACACGAATAGATTCCAATAAATTATATAAGACTGTCTCTAATCGATCTTTCTTATCTTCTTCTTTGGCAAGTACCCAAGGAGTTGCTTCATCAATATATTTATTGCTTCTTCGTAAAACCTCAAAAATTTCATCTAAAGCAGCACCAATCTCTAACTCATTCATTCTTTTTTCAATTTTTTCTTCTAAAGAATTTATCATAGAAATAAGTTCATCATCATAGCTTTCAGAAACTTTCTGATTAGAAACAGTACCTTGAAAATATTTATGAACCATAGAAATAGTACGATTGACCAAGTTTCCTAATACATTTGCTAAATCACTATTAATGCGATCAATCAACAAATCATAGGTTAATGTTCCATCATTCGCATAAGGAATTTCATGAAGGACATAATAACGTACACTATCTACTCCAAAAGCTTCTACTAAATCATCGGCATAAATGACATTTCCTTTCGATTTACTCATTTTTCCTTCTCCAACAAGTAACCAAGGATGACCAAATACTTGTTTTGGAAGAGGTAAATCCAAACTCATTAAGAAACAAGGCCAATAAATAGTATGAAAACGAATGATATCTTTTCCAATTAAATGTAAATCTGCTGGCCAATATTTTTCAAACTCTTCACTACTACCATCTGGATCATATCCAATATTCGTAATATAATTCGTAAGAGCATCTAACCAAACATAAACAACATGCTTAGGATCAAAACTAACAGGGATTCCCCAATCAAAAGAAGTACGAGAAACACATAAATCTTGAAGTCCTGGTTCTAAAAAATTATGAATCATCTCATTTTTACGAGATTCTGGTTTAATAAATTCTGGATGAGAATTGATATATTCAATTAGCTGGTCTTGATATTTAGATAATCGAAAAAAGTAGGCTTCTTCGCTTTTTGGTTCTACATTTCTACCACAATCAGGACATTTTCCATCTACTAATTGACTTTCCGTAAAGAAAGATTCACAAGGAGTACAATATAATCCTTCATATTTTCCTAAATAAATATCTCCCTTTTCATACATTTTTTGAAAGATTTTTTGTACAATTCTTTCATGATTTTGATCTGTCGTTCTAACAAAGCGATCATAACTGGTATTCATAATATCCCAAATTCTTCGAATTTCTGTTGCCACTTCATCTACATACGCCTGTGGAGTAACTCCTTTTTCATTTGCTTTGATTTGAATTTTTTCCCCATGCTCATCCGTTCCTGTTTGAAAATAAACATCAAATCCTTTTAATCTTTTATAACGAGCAATACTATCTGCTAACACAATCTCATAAGTATTTCCAATATGAGGTTTTCCAGAAGTATAAGCAATCGCTGTCGAAATATAAAATTTTTCCATTTTTATCCATCCTTTCTATCCGTGGATCCAATTCCACCTGTTCTAACTGTTGAAATTTCTTCTTCGCAATCAACAGTAAGATATTTTAAAAATATAGCCTGACATATTTTATCCCCATAATGTACTACATAATCTTGATCTCCTTGATTCTGTAGTTTCACCCAAGCATGTCCTTCATTATCTGGATTATCACAGTAATCAGCTTCAAAAACACCAACTTGATTACACATCCGTACATTATATCGAAACCCTTGACTACTACGAACCAATAAAAACATAACATCTCCTGGATTCATATGAATTTTAACACCCAAAGGAATCTTTCTCGTCTCTCCTGGTTTTAAGATAAAATCAAAAAGAGAGATAAAATCATAACCAGCACTTTCTTTCGTACTTCTCTTTGGTAATGGAAAACTTTCATACAATTCTCGATCATCCACTACATCTTTTTGAAACTGTTCAAAACTAATTTTTTCAAAATATCTTGCCATCAGATTCCTCCATAAAAAAACGATTATTCCTATAAGGACGAATAATCGCGGTACCACCTTATTTTATAAGTAAACACTTATACACTTAAACTCTTAACGCGAGAAACGAATAAATATTTATTAGCTCCAGAACCATTTATTATTGTTCCTCTATATCTCCTTCCACCAAACGAGACTCTCTGAAATAGATTTCCAATAACTCTTTCCTTCAAAACTTTTATGAGTTAAATTATAGCATAGATTTTCTTATGATTCAATATTTTTAATAAAAACAGAAGCAATCAGTCTAATAAGTTTTTGATCTTCTTTCGTAATATCATCCTGTACTAAAACAACACTTCCTAATACATCACTATCTACTAAAATAGGAACCAAAAAACAAGAAAAAACAGTTTGACCTACAATAATAGAAAATTTTTCGGAAGTAAGATATTCTTCTCTTTTTTCTATTTTATCTTTAATATTACTAGATAAATTTTGGTTTAGATAGATATTACGATATTCTTTAGAAGAAGCAATCACTTTTTCCTTATCTGTAATAAAGATATGCTTTCCATAAATTTGATAGACTAAATCCACTAAATTTTTAGATACTTCTAATAAATGATCTAAAATATCATATTTTCTTAAAATAATTCCACTCTCATCTACAAAAAATTCTAAACTATCTCCTTCCATAATTCTAAAAGTTTTACGAATTTCTTTGGGAATAACGATACGACCTAAATTGTCAATTCTTCTAACAACTCCTGTTGCTTTCATAGATACCTTCTTTCTATCATTAGTGTTAGAAAGAATAAAAAAATTTATACAAAAAAAGTTAGAATTTTAAAATCCTAACAATCGGTTGTCCTAGATGAAATTTCTTGATATCGAAGATAACTTTCTTTTGCTTTATTAATTAAATTATTATCTCGTAACATCAGTTCCATATGAATTTTTGTTTCTAACTTTCCATACAAGCGATTATTAATATAATCGGTAATACGAAGAATCGTTAACTCCTCTTTATCTTTTTCTACATTTTGAGATACAAATTGATGAAAGTGATCTAAATTTTTATTTTGGATATCATCCAAAATATGTTTCTGAAAAGCTTCTTGAAAATCTTTCGTTGTCTGAAAAACTTGTTGATAGTAATCATTTAAACACTCTTCTGAAAATTCTAAATGATCAATTAATTGTTCTAAGGCATTTTTCTTTTTTTCTAATAATTTCTGTACCTTTTGAAAGCTTTTCTTTTGCATTTGATGTATTGTTTTTGCTAAAAACATTTTACTATTCTCAATTTCCGAATCCAAACAAATTGCTTGACTGTTTTTAATGGCTGTTTCAAATTCTAAATGAAAAATATTCGTAATGGTATCCAATAAACTATGGATATTTTTTTCTAAATCATATTTTAAATTCGAAAGTAAAATCATTCGATTTTTCTCCCGAAACATTTCTTTTAAATCTTTTTCCATGTAAATCATCCTTTTATTCTTAAATTAATCATAACAGTTTCTCCCAAAATAGTCAAATTGAAAAAAGAAAATCAAATTCAACCAAAAGTTTAGTGACAGCCTTCTAAGAAATGCTATAATGAAATTGGTGGTAACAAAATGAAAAGAAAAAAATTTTTATATTGTTTGGGAATTTCTATCTTATTTCTATGTATTCTTTCTAAAAATTCACCATTTTATCAAATGAATGATTGGTACGATGTAAATGCCTTTTTTACAGTAGGAAAATCGATGTTAGTGGGAAAAATTCCTTATCTAGATTTATTTGAACAAAAAGGTCCTCTCCTTTACTTAATTTATGCAATCGCAGCATTGATTTCCAATCATTCCTTTTTCGGTGTTTTTATATTAGAAGTAATCTCTTTAACCTGTTTCTTTTATTATATCGAAAAAATAATTGACTTATATTTAGAAGAAAAATTCAGTTATTTATTCATCCCAATTCTTGCCTGCCTCATATTATCCTCTCGCTCTTTTACCCATGGAGGTAGTTGTGAAGAATTTACTTTTCCGTTTTTAATCATGACGGTTTATTATTTTTTAATGTATTTAAAAACCAATCAAATTTCTAACAAGCAAACCTTACTAGTTGGTGTTTTAACAGGAATTATCTTCTGGATGAAATACACTTTAATAGGTTTTTCGATTGGATTTTGTCTAGTTGTCTTAATCAAAGAAAGAAAAAATCAAAAAGGAAAAGTTTTATTAGAAAAAATAGGAATGTTTTTACTAGGATTTTTCATTGTCACAATACCAATTATCCTTTATTTTTTCCTACACCATGGATTATCACAATTAATAGATGTTTATTTCTTATTTAATATGAAGAGCTATGCCAAAGATTCTACTATAATAGAAAAAATAACATCCTGTATCCGAACCATAATAGGAGTCTTAAAAAAATACTATCAATATCTATTATTAATTATAATTCCTATGCTTTTATCAATAAAGACAAAAACCTTTTTCAAAGAAAAAAGCAACAATTTTTATTTATTACTATCAACTTTACTTTTATTAATCTTCATCTTTATTGGAGGTACCAACTATAGATATTACTCACTTCCAATGCAACCATTTATGATTTTTGGATTAATCTGGATAACAAAATTTATTTTAAAAATAGATACAAAAAAAAGAATAGAAAAAGGGATCATCCTTTTAACTATCATAGAAATACCACTAACTTTAACAATTGCCTATTATCACTCACCAAATACTTCTTATTTATCAAAGAAAAAAGAAGATTATGCACAATTTAGTTTTCTAAAAGAAATAGAAAAAGGAAAAACAATTTTAAATTTTGGATGTTTAGATAGTGGATTTTATTTTTCAACCAACACCATTCCTACAGTATATTATTTTCAAAAAAATAATATTAATTATAGCCTATATCCAGATAATATGGATGAACAACGAAGATACGTAAAAGAAAAAGTAACAGATTACGTGATAACAAGTAATAAAATTAGTAAAGCAGATAGAAATCAGTTAGAAAAAAACTATCAGTTAGTTTTAACACAAAAACAAGAATATGAACAAAATATGAGAACTTATTATTTATATCAAAAAAAATAGCTAGGAAACCAGCTATTTTTTTAACGCTATTTTTTGAAGTAATTCCACTAAATAATAAACATAATGCTTTTCTAACTGAATGGTATCTAAAATAAGAATAAGTTGATCTGCCACCATTTTAAAGCGAAACATGGGAGTAATGTGGAAAGCATCCGTAAATAATTTTTCTCCATCAATTTTCTTCGTAATTTCTTTGCTAAAAACCAATTCTAAAGAATTTCTAGTAAGATTTACTTTTTCGATTTCTAATTCTTTAGCCATTTTTTCAAACCATTCTTGATACATATAAATAATGACACTTTCATCTAATGTACCAAAACGATCCTCCAAATCTGATTTTACTTCCTGTAATTTAGCAAAAGAATCAATCGTATTAATCTCTTTATGAATAGAAATTTTTAAATTTTCATCTTCTGTATAATTATTAGAAATATGAGTAGAAACATTTAAAAGAGGTTTTTCATTCACTAATGTATCTTCTTTTACTTCTATTCCTTTTAAGCGACTAATTTCATCCTGTAACATTTTTAAATATAAATCAATTCCAACATTATCAATAAATCCAGCCTGTTCACTTCCTAAGATATCTCCTGCTCCACGAATAGATAAGTCTCTAGTAGCAATTGAAAAACCACTACCAAGTTCTGTAAAATCTTTAATGGCATTTAACCTTTTTACAGCAGATTCTGTTAGAATCTTAGAAGGATGATACATAAAATAAGCATAAGCAATTTTATTACTACGTCCTACTCTTCCACGAATTTGATATAACTGACTTAAACCAAATCGATCAGCATCTAAAATAATTAAAGTATTTACATTAGGAATATCAATACCAGTTTCAATAATCGTAGTACAGATCAAAACATCATATTCTTGATGAATAAAAGCATCCATTCTGCTCTCTAATTCCTCTTTAGAAAGTTGTCCATGAGCATAAACAATTCTTGCTTCTGGTACTAAACTTTGAATTTCTAATACTTTTCTTTCAATACTTTCTACACGATTATAAAGTAAAAATACTTGTCCATTTCTAGATATTTCTTTATATATAGCATCCTTTATAATTTGTTTATTTTCTTCAATTACATAAGTCTGGACAGGATAACGATCAACAGGTGGAGTTTCAATTAAAGATAGACTTCGGATACCAACCATAGACATCTGTAAAGTTCTAGGAATTGGTGTAGCAGTTAAAGTAAGAACATCAATATTGCTTTTATATTGTTTGATTTTTTCTTTATGTGTAACACCAAATCTTTGTTCTTCATCAATAATCAATAAACCTAAATCTTTTGGTTGAATATCATTACTAAGAAGTCGATGCGTTCCTATCACAAAATCCATTGTTCCATCTTTTAATCCTTCTAAAATTCTATTTTTTTCTTTTGGAGTTGTGAATCGATTTAATAATCCAATATGAACCGGAAAATCACGAAACCTGACTAAAGCATTTTGATATTGTTGATTGGATAAGATAGTAGTTGGACACAAGTATAAAACTTGTTTAGAATCCATGACTGCCTTAAATACGGCACGAAAAGCGACTTCTGTCTTCCCATAACCAACATCACCACATAAAAGACGATCCATGGGATGATTCGATTCCATTTCTTCTTTAATTTGGTTAGCTGCAATTAATTGATCTTTGGTTTCCGTATATTCAAAAGCATTTTCAAATTGTTGTTGTAAAACAGAATCTTTAGAAAAAGCAAACCCTTCTTTCATTTCTCTTTCCGCATAAAGATGTAATAACTGATCAGCAATATCATGAATCTTACTTTTAACTCTAGCTTTTACCTTATTCCAATCAGAGCCACCTAATTTATTAATTTTAGGAACAACTCCTTCATTTCCAGAATACTTACTAATCAAATCAATTTTTTCAACGGGAATATATAATTTGTCATTTTCTGCGTAATGAATCTCAATATAATCTTTGATAAGATTTCCATAAGTTAAAGTTTTAATTCCTTGATAAATTCCGATTCCATTAACTGCATGAACAACATAATCTCCAATTTCTAATTTATTTAAATCTTTAATCTTAGAAGTATATTTAAATTTTGTTTTATATTTTTTATGATGAATTTGATAATGAAATAACTCTTTATCAGTAAGTACCACATAATCTTGATAAAGAAAACCTTTATTCATAGTTTTCAAAATAATATTAATTCTTCCTTTTTCTAAATGTTCTTCATCCGTAATGACATAAGGAGAAACTAATACTTTAGTAAAATTTTTCACTTGAATTTCTTTTAAATAAATTAAAATCATCTTATTAAGATATAATTGTTCTTGTAAAAAATGATTAATAGCTTCAATATTTTCATGAAAACAAGAAATTTCTTTTGCTTCTAAATTATACATCTGAATAGAAGAATCAGAAAGAAGATTATCAACAGTTAAATAATGATTTAAAGAAGGAGGATTTAAAGCATGAAAATCAAACATATAATCCCCTTCAAAATCACAATCTTTTTCTTGATGATATTCTAAAACTTCCTGCATGATATTCTGATAACTTACTTCTAACTGTGATATATCCTTATAAAAAACAATGGGTTCTTTTAAATAATCTAAAATGGAAACTACTTTGGTATAATTTTTCAAATATTTTTGCTTCATTTCCGGTATTTCTTCGGAACTATCAATTAAAAACTCATGATAAGGATATAACGTAATAGAAGGAATAGGATGAATAGATTTTTGGGTATCTTCATCAAAGAAATGAATCGATTCAATCGTATCGCCAAAAAATTCAAAACGAACAGGATGATCTTCTCCTATTGGAAAAACATCCACAATAAATCCACGAACAGAATATTCACCCGTTTTCGTAACAATAGATTCTCTTTCATATCCTATTTGACTCAAATAACGGGCCAATTCCATTTGATCATAATCCTGATTGACAGAAATGGTTTGGATGCTTTTTTGATAAACAGAACAAGAAGGTAAAAATCTCAAATATCCCATAAGATTGGTTACCACAATACTTTGCTTATTTTCGATAAGAGAATGAAGAGTTTCCAATCGATTTACCTTTAAATCAGGACTTACAGCAATGGCTTCACTAGTTAAAAAATCATCCATAGGAAATAGATAAACATTTTCTTGTAAATTCAGAAGCTCATTATAAAGTTGATTTGCTTCAAACAAACTAGATGTAACTAATAAAATAGATTTAGAATTATCGAAATATACTTGATGAATATAACGACAAAAAAGCTCATCTGTTAAGCCAGATAAACCAATATGAGAAATATTTTTAGTCGGTATTTTCTGTTCAAAAAAATTCATTCTATCACCTATTATGATTATATTTTGACATTAATTCTAAAAAAGAAAATTGAAAATAATCATCTAATATATCTAAAACCGTATTTTGTACTTCTCTCAATTGTTTTTGTTCAGAAACAGATAACTTTCCTAAAACATAATCTTTGGTATCCATCTCTTTATTATTAGAAATCCCAATTTTAATTCTTTTATACTCTTGTGTTTTCAAATGAAGTTCTATATTTTTTAATCCATTATGTCCCCCACTAGAACCCTTTTGTTTAATTTTATAAATTCCTACTGGTAAATCTAAATCATCATGAATAATTAAAATATTTTCGATAGGAATTTGATAAAAATCTATAAATTTACGAATCACTTCTCCACTTAAATTAATATAAGATTGAGGTTTCAATAAAATAACTTTTTCAGAAGAAATAGAAACTTCTGCATAAAGTCCATTAAATTTAGATTTAGAAATAGAAACACCTAGTTTTTCTGCAAATAAATCCAGTGTTTGAAATCCAATATTATGTCTTGTATTTTCATATTCTTTTCCTGGATTACCCAAACCAACAATGAGTTTCATCTTATCACGTATAATCAATCTTATAGAAATATTAATTAATTTCTTATTAATTGATCCCTTTCTATTTATATTTTTTTATTA